>JADHLJ010000139.1 GCA_016780745.1 Alphaproteobacteria bacterium
TGTTCCGGTTCCAGGCGCCGCAGGTCCGCCGGAACATCGACAAGATCGAGCAGAGGCGTCGTGGATTCAGTCATACGCGGTCCCCTTTATCCGTCCCGCTGGACGATAAATCGAGCGGCGTCCCGTAGAAGGTCCGCCGACTCGCCCCATAAATCAAGGGCGCTCACCGCCTGCTCACTCAACAACTTGGCCTGGGCGCGCGCGCGATCGGCGCCGAGGATCGACACGAAGGTCGCCTTACCAGCCTCTGTATCCTGCCCCGTCGGCTTGCCGGTGAGGTCGGAATCGCCCTCTAAATCCAACAAATCGTCGGCGATTTGGAACGCCAGCCCAAACTCCTGGGCATAACTGTGCAAGGCGTGAACCTGTTTCGCTGGCGCGCGTCCCATGATCGCGCCGGCGGTCGCGCAGAAGGCGAAGATCTCTCCGGTTTTCATCCTCTGCAGCCGGGTAATCGCGCCGATATCAAACTCTTCGGTTTCCGCGAGCAGATCAATCATCTGACCGCCGGCCATGCCGGGCGCGCCCGCCGCCTTGGCCAAGGCCGAGACCAACTCGCATCGCACCATCGCGTCGGAATGGGTCTCCGGCGCCGCCAGGACTTGAAAGGCCAGCGATTGCAGGGCATCTCCGGCGAGGATCGCGGTCGCCTCGTCAAATTGCTTGTGACAGCTCGGCTTGCCGCGCCTCAGGTCGCTGTCGTCCATGGCCGGCAGATCGTCATGGATCAGCGAATAGCAATGCATGAATTCGACCGCCGCGCCGACCCGCGTGGCGCATCGAGAATCAACACCGAACAGGGCCGCGGATTGCTGCACGAGAAATGGTCGCAAGCGCTTGCCACCGCCAAGCGTTGAATAGCGCATTGCCTCCAGGAGTGGCGCTTCGGCGTCATCCGCCTTGGGCAGCAGCAGATTCATCATCCGCTCCACCTCGCCCGCCGAGGCTTGCATCGCCTGGCCCAACCGGTCGCTGTTAACCGCTACGGGAACCCGTGCCATGATCAGCTTTCAAAATCCGAGGTTTCGGGCGCGCCGCCGCCTTCGGGAAGTCGGATCTTCTCGACTTTCATGCGCGCTTCATCGAGCTTCTTCTGGCAGTGCTTTTTCAATTCCGAGCCGCGCTCATAGGCCATGATCGCGTCATCCAAGGAGCCCTGGCCGCTTTCAAGACGCCCGACAATTTGCTCCAATTCGGCAAGCGCTTCCTCGAAGCTGAGGGCGTCTACGACATTGGTTGTTTCAGTCACGCGGCATCTCCTCAAAACCGGGCCGGAGTGTAGGCGCGCGGGGCGGCGTAAACAAGCCGTAACCAGGGCAAATTCAAAGCCGAAGGATCAGGCGCGGTCCTTCTCCATCAACACCCGCACATGCGTCGAAGCCGAGGCCGCCAGCGCATCCAGATCATAGCCACCCTCCAACGAAGAGACGACGCGCCCTCCCGCGTGGCGATCGGCGATCGACATCAACTCCCGCGTCGCCCAGGCGTAGTCGTCCTCGACGAAGCGCAGACCCGCCAAGGGATCCGCCTCATGCGCGTCGAAACCGGCCGAGATAATCAGCAGCTCCGGCTCAAAAGCGTCCAAGGCGGGCAAGATGATCTCGGTCATCTCGGCGCGAAACTCCTCGCCGCCGGCGCCGCTCGGCAGGGGCGCGTTGATAATCGTCCCATGAGCCCCGCGTTCCTGGCGCGCGCCGGTTCCTGGGTAAAGCGGCATCTGATGGGTCGAGGCAAACATCATGTCCGGCTCGTTCCAGAACATTGCTTGGGTCCCATTGCCGTGATGGACGTCGAAATCCATCACCGCGACGCGCTTCAAGCCGTGCGCGGCGCGGGCATGAGCCGCCGCGATGGCGACGTTGTTGAACAGGCAGAACCCCATCGGAATTTCGGCCTCGGCGTGATGACCGGGCGGCCTTCCGGCGCAGAACGCGTTGGCCGCCTCGCCACCGATAACCGCGTCGACGGCGGCGCACACCGCGCCCGCCGCCCGAAGCGCCGCCTCTCCCGAACCCGGTGACATCGAGGTATCCGCGTCGAGGCGCGCCAGCCCAACCTCGGGCTCGGCCGCGAGAACCCGCTCCACATGGTCACGGGGATGCATGAGCGCGATCTGATCAACCGAGGCCAGTGGTGCCTCGCGGCGGTCAAGCGTTGCGAAGGCCGGATCGCCAAAAGCCTGGTTGAGGGCCTCCAGACGAGCCGGTCGCTCCGGATGCATCGGTCCCATGTCGTGGGCAATGCAGGCATTGTGAGTGAAGAAAACCGTCATGTTTCGCTCTTTCGCGAGGCGCTGGTCTGAAAACCTACCATGTACGGGCCTCGCGGCGCGATCAATTGGAAACCCCACGGTTCGCCCGGGATCGCGTTCGGTAATTAAGGCGGTTGTGGAACACCGAGTGTGCCGGATAGTCTGCGCCCGCAATTTAACGCGAGGATGGGCCTTGGATATTCACGAGCGGACACTGGCGAGCTTGCGCGGCCTAATCGACGATCCCAATGCCTCAAATTTCGATAAAATCCAGAGCGCTCTGCGCCTTTGCGCGCGCCATCGTGCCCATTTGCTGGCGAACACGCTTGTGCATTCCGGGGGCCTGACGGTTCGGAGCGGACCTTTCGCCGGCATGGTAATCCCACGTCGTGTCGCGGAGGGCTGTTTCGTGCCGAAATTATTGGGATGCTACGAGGCCGAGTTGCACCCGGTGATCGACTACATCCGGGAACGCCAACACCAGAATATTTTGAATATCGGCTGCGCCGAAGGCTACTACGCGATCGGATTGGCGCGACTGCTGCCAAACAGCCAAATCTGGGCCTATGACACGGACGAGCAAGCCCAAACGGCTTGCGCCGACCTAGCCGTCGAAAATGGCATGCGCGACCGCATCTCGATATCCGGAACCTTCACGCATGAGGATTTCGCGACCTTTCCGGCGGGGGACACCATGGTGATTTGCGATATCGAGGGAGCGGAGCACGACCTTCTTGACCCTGAAAAGGCCCCGGCTTTGGCGGGGTTCGATATTCAGTTGGAACTGCATCGCCGGTTCGAGGCGCCCCAAATTCAGGAGCTACTCAGCCGCTTCTCCGAAACTCACGAAATTCGGAAAATCCTCCCATCGGTTCGCGATATCGAAGCCTATCCGGAAATTCGGAACCTGGCGCATCTGGATCAATTGCTCGCCTTTTGGGAATTCCGTCGGGGACCGAACCCCTGGGTGTTCATGACCGCGCTACACACTTAGCTCCGCTCAAGCGGTGACTTTATTGAGTTCCAGCCAGCGCTGAAGCACCATCAACAACCAAACCCGCCATCCACTCAGGCGTCCCGCCTCGTGGGTTTCCCTCAGACGCGGCATGATCCGGCGGTCCAGTACGCCGTGCGCGGCCGCCCGTCGTTCATCAAAGCACGCCGCCGCCAACTCTCGCATCGGCCCCTTGACCCACGGCCCGAACGGCATGCCGAAGCCGCGCTTGGGCACGGTATCGAAACCCTCCGGCAGCATCGGACGCGCGGCATCGATCAGGATCCGCTTGATGCCACTGGCCCGGTATGAGTTTCGCATCGGGTCATCCGGGACGGGCTTGGCGATCCGCGCGCCCACGGGCAACGACAGCGCGAAATCAATCATGTCCACGTCCAGAAAAGGAACTCGGACTTCCAGGGAATGCGCCATCGACATGACATCGATATCGCGCAGCAACTGATTGTTGGTGTAGCCGCGGAGGGTCAGAACCGTCATCCGATCGACGGCTTCGGCATCGGCTAGCTCGTCGGTCACGCGCATATCGGCCGACGCCGGCTCCCGCATGACATTACGTAGCTTTGGCGCCAACAGGTGGCCGACATCACCATCGCCGAAAGTCTGGTGAAACTGAGCATTATAGGCCGCGTAGGCCTCAAGGAAATCGTTCTCGCCCGGCGGCCGCGCGAGGATATTCGCGTGCCAGGGATACCCCATGAACAAGTCGTCGCCGCCGGTGCCCGATATCGCGACCTTCACCTGCGCCGCCGCCGCGCGGGAAACCAAATAGCTGTTCAATCCGTCAACGGAAGGCTGATCCAACGCCGTCACCACATTGTCGAAGTCACCGGCGATTTCCCCACCATCGATCGCAACCCGGTGATGCTCTGTCCCAAGATGCGCGGCGATACGCCCCGCCTCGCCGGTCTCGTCCACGGCTTTCAAGGTCTCATCGAAGCCAACCGAGAATGTCTTTACCCGCCCCCCGGCCTCACCCGCCATGAGGGCAACAAGGGACGCGCTGTCAACACCGCCCGAGAGAAACGCGCCGACCGGAACATCGCTAATCAGTTGCGCCTTGACCGTATCGCGCATGAGCGCGCGCATTGCCTCGACCTGGTCCTCATAAGGCATGGCGCGGGCCTCGGGGTGTCGGTCGGTTCCGAATGTCCAAAACCGCTCGACCCGGGTCTGGCCGCGCTCGTGGATCAAGGCATGGGCGGGCGGCAGCATCTCCACGCCCTTGATCATCGTGGCCGGTTGATAGACCGATCCCCGAAGCAGAAGTGATCGCACAGCCCGCGCGTCGACCCGGCGCTCGACGAGGCCACTCGCCAGGATGGCCTTCATCTCCGAGGCGAACACGATGCCGCGCCGCGATTGCGCGTAAAGAAGCGGCTTCACCCCCATCGCGTCGCGCGCGAGAATTGTTTTCTCGCGCCCCGGGCCACCGCGAAGATCAATAATCGCCAGCGCGAAAATACCGCGCAGGCGAGGCAAGAACGCCAAGCCATGTTCCTGATAGAGCTTGAGAACCACCTCGGTATCGCCAGTCGAGCGAAAACGATGCCCCTTGACTTCGAGATGCGCGCGTTCCGACGGCGTGTTGTAAAGCTCGCCGTTATAGACAATCCAGATATCTCGGTTCTCGTTGGCCATGGGTTGATCGCCGAGCTCGGAGACGTCTTGGATCGCCAATCGCGCCATGCCGATAGAGGCCTTGGGCGCGTCGAACTGGCCATGCCCATCCGGTCCACGGTGATGCATCGCCTGGATCATGCGGGAAACGGTATCGGGGTCGCTTTTGCCAATCAGCCCGCAAATGCCACACACCGCCGGCTACTCCGCCGCTTCTTCGCGAAGCAGGCTTCCCATGTCAAAGCAACAGCCCTTGCAGATATCATCGCCCTCGCGGAGGTAGCGCCGAAGCCACTCCTGGACCACCGGCCCACTCCAGGCCTCGGCCATCGGCGTCATCAAAATGTTCGTGTGCCGGTACGAAGCGGGATCGAAACTCGTACAACAGGGCGTCATGAAACCGTCAACGGTGATGAACGGTGAGTAGAACGGGCGACCACAGCGTTGCCCCGGCTTCGGCGCCTTGATGGTGGTTGAGTTCACGATCATGATCAGCCGAGGCAGGGCCGAGCCGATCAGCTTGACCATATCGCCAAGCATCTGGATCTCGTCACGGTTGAGCATGGTTCGCGGCTGGTTCGAGGTCTCGGTCTTGTAGTTGATGACCGGCATGATCTCGACCGTGAACTTCTGGGTCGGGAACATCTCCTCGCCGATGGCGTTCAACTCCTCGAGTGTCGCGGGGATATCGAACATGTTCAGCTTGCTCGCGACGACCGAGATCACGATATGCCCAAACTCGGCGTATATATCGCGCAGCAATCGTTTCAGTTTCGCCACCTTGGTCCCGGACCGGCAGCGCTCCGCGACATCAGGGTTAAACGAGTCGACCGAGACGCAGACATAATCCATTCCGGCTTCCCGCAACTGGCGAAAATAGGGTCGCGTCCGGGTTACCGCGTTGGTGTTCAGGGTGATGTATTGAAAGCGCCCACTGGCCCGCGCGTAAGCCGTCATCTCCAGCAGCTCGGGATTGAGAGTTGGTTCGCCGACACCCTGAAGAACCAGAATCTTCGCGGGCGGCGAATTCTCGATCAGCGTGCGAAAATTCTTCAGGCTCAGATGCTTGTCGTTCCAAGTGCCCGCCTGAACGCCGATCGTGCGAGAGCATTCCTGGCAAAACAGGTTGCAAAGCGTCGTCACCTCGATCTGCAATCGCCGCAACTGCTCGGGCGGCTGGAACAATTCCTCGCGGGGCATGCCACTCTTTCCGCACCGGACCAGCACGTCCCGCGGCCAATCCGATTGTGTATCCGTCCGGCCTGTATTGCCTTCCCAAGGTAGCGTTCGTCAACAAATCCGGTATCGAGCAACGGCAAGAAACGCGCGGAATCGCACACGCCAAGCCGACCAACGGACAATCGCCCTCGTTTTTACGGCTAACCGTGACCACCTCTCATGACGAGATGGCTAGGTCCATCGCCACAATTTGATATAGTCCAGCCGCAACGGCGCCCGCTCGGTTGAATTTCGCGGCCTGGGCGACGCGATGACTTCAGGAATTCGATATGCGTGACCGACTCGATAACACCGTTATCCGCCGTCAACGGCCCCCGATCAAACTCGGGTTGCTCGGCGCGTTCCTAACCATCGCCGTCGCGTTCTCACCAGAACAGGGCTGGTCCCAGGGCCGGGCGACGCCGGTCGGCGTCGACAAGGTCGTGGTGGAGCCACGCGCCCAAACCATGCCTGTCATTGGCAGATTCGTCGCCACCGAGTCCGGTATTGTCGCGACTCGCCTAGCCGAAAGGGTAGACGAAGTCGCCGTTCGCGTCGGAGATCGGGTGGAGCGCGGCGCGGTGCTGGCGCGGCTCGCCTCGGACCGGATGCGAAGCGAGCGCGCTCTTCGGGTGGCGGATCTCAGGAAGGCCGAGGCCCTGATAACGCGCGAGAAAGCCGGGCTTGAGAAAATGCGGCAGACCTATGCCCGGATCACCTCGTTGCGTGGGTCGACGGCGTTTCGCAAGGACCGCGAGGACGACACGGAACGCGATATGGAGATCGCCACCAGTGCGCTCGGCCAGGCCGAAGCCGATGTCCTGCGTGCCCGCGCCAACCTCAACCTCGCGGATCTCGCGCTGAAGGACACGACCATCTCCGCGCCCTATCCGGGATTGGTTATCGCCAAACACACGGTCGCCGGGAATTATGCCCGCGTCGGCGACCCGATCGTCACGCTGTTGAACGACAAGGATCTGGAGATCGAGGCCGATGTTCCGGCCATCCGAACCACGGGACTGGTTCCCGGAGTGAAAGTCAGCGTTACACTGCAGTCCGGCGCGCGACTGGACGCCGAGGTTCGCGCCGTGGTGCAAGAGGAGAACGCCCGGACCCGCACCCGAAGCGTCCGACTCACGCCCTATCTGGAAAACACCACCGGGGATTTGGCGGCCAATCAATCGGTTACGGTGGAGATCCCCATAGGCAAGGCCAGCGACGTGGTCACGGTCCACAAGGACGCGATCGTGATCATGAAGGGTCGAGCGATGGTCTATGTTGTGGAAGACGGCAAGGCGGCGATCCGCCCGGTCCAGACCGGTCCGGCGATCGGCGGCCGGTTCGAGGTCATGGGCGGCCTGAAACCAGGCGACGTCGTCGTGGTGCGCGGGAACGAGCGGCTGCGGCCAGGACAGCCCGTCCAACCTCTCGACGCGGGATAGCGAGCCATGGATCGACTTATCTCAATCTCCATTCTGCGCCCGATCGCGGTCATTGCCGCGGTTCTGATGATCGTGATGTTCGGCGGCGTCGCCCTGCAAAGCATCCCGATTCAGCTTACGCCGGATGTGAACCGCCCGGTGATCACCGTCACCACCATTTGGGGCGGCGCGGCGCCAGCGGAGGTTGAACGCGAGATCGTCAACCGACAGGAGGACGAGCTACGCGGTGTCGAGGGACTGAAATCGATTGTCAGCCAGTCCGAGACCGGCCGCGCCCGGGTCACGCTGGAATTCGGTGTCGGCCAGGACATGGACAAAGCCCTGCTGCTGGTCGCCAACCGATTGGACCGGGTGGGTGGCTATCCGACCGAGGTTGACGAGCCGACGCTTAATACGGCGGGCTCCGAGGACGAGGCGATCGCCTGGCTTATCCTGCGCCGTACCGGCGACAATGAGCGGCTGATCCATACCTATTTTGATTTCGCCGAGAACGTCATCAAGGACCGGCTGGAGCGCATAAACGGTGTCTCCGAGGTGCGGGTCTATGGCGGGGCCGAACGCGAAATGCAGGTCGTGGTCGACCCTGAGAGTCTGGCGCAATATCGCCTTACGATCCCCCAGGTCGTCACCGCCTTGCGCAGCGCCAATGCCTCGATATCCGCCGGTGCCGTGGACGAGGGCAAGCGGCGTTACGTGGTCCGCACAGAGGGCGACTTCGTTTCCCGCGAGACGGTCAGCCAAGTTGTGCTGCGGTCTATCAAGGACGAGATGTCCGGGCGCGTTGCCCGGGTGACGGTGGCTGATGTCGCCGACGTGGTCTTCGACTACAAGACACCCGTTGCGAAAATCCGGATGATGGGAGAGCCGGCCCTGGCACTCCCGGTCTATCGGGAGACCGGCGCCAATGTCATCGCGGTGATGAAGGAGGTTCGCGCGGCGGTGTCCGAGGTTAACCAGGACTTTCTGGTTCCCGAGAACCTGATCCTGACCCAGGTTTACGACGAGACGACCTATATCGACTCGGCCATCGAGCTGGTGCAGCAAAACATCTATATCGGCGGTGGTCTGGCGGCGATTGTCCTCATGCTCTTCCTGCGCAGCATGGGCGCGACCTTGGTGGTTTCCCTGGCCATTCCGGTTTCGGTCATCGGCTCTTTCGTCGCAATGGCGGCGATGGGACGGTCGATCAACGTGATCTCGCTGGCGGGTCTCGCTTTCGCCGTCGGCATGGTGGTCGACGCGGCGATCGTGGTCTTGGAGAACATCTTCCGGCTTCGCCAAGGCGGCATGCCGATCAAGGACGCGGCGTTCCAAGGCGCCAACCAGGTCTGGGGCGCGGTCCTGGTATCCGCGCTGACGACGGTCATGGTTTTCATCCCGATCCTGGTCATGGAACTGGAGGTCGGGCAGTTGTTCCGGGATATCGCCGTGGCGATCTCGGTGGCGGTGATCCTATCGCTCTTGGTGTCGGTCACCGTGATCCCCGCCCTCGCCAGTCGTTTGCTCAAGGGCGATTACAAGGACGAGACCGCGCGAAGACGGATCCCGATCATCGATCCCCTCGCCAGCGGTTTCGTTGCCATGATCATGGCTTTCACGGGCGCGGTGTCGCGGCGGCGTAGCCTCGCGGTGGGCGTGGTGGCGGGCGTTGTGATGATCTCCGGCCTGGTCACCTATCTGATGCTGCCGAAACTAGACTATCTACCCGACGGGAACCGCAACCTGATCATCGGTTTTGTTCTGCCGCCGCCGGGCTACAACCTGGACACCATGGAGACGATCGCCAGCAAGGTCGAGGGGGCGACCGAGGCGCTGTGGGACCCCGAACGATCACGCCCGGAAATCGAGGACGGAACCCCGACAATCGAGCGGTTCTTCTTCGTTGCCTTCCGCGCCAACACCATCGCGGGCGCCGTCGCGGTTGATCCCAATCGCGTCGAGGAACTCATTCCGGTGTTGCAAAAATCCCTCAGCTCCGAGCCCGCAACCTTTGGGTTCTTCAACAAAAGATCCATCTTCGGACGCGGTGTCGGCGGCGCTCGTTCCATCGATCTCGACGTTTCCGGCGGATCATTGGAAGACATTGTCGGCGTGGCTCAGCGCGCCTTCGGAAAGGTCAATGGTATCTTGCCGCGCGATAGCGGCACCCAGATCCGGCCCAAGCCAGCATTGAGTCTCGGCGCTCCCGAGGTTCGAATCATGCCGGACCGCTTGCGGCTGGCGGATAACGGCGTTAGCGCCCGCGACCTCGGCCAGACAGTTGACGCCTTCAACGACGGCCTTCGCATCGCCGAGATCACGGTCGAGGGCGAGCGGATCGACCTGACCCTGCGAGGCCCTCAAAAACACATCCTAGCGACCCAAGGCATCAACGACCTGCCCGTCGTCACCGAGGACGGCATGATCGTGCCGGCAAGCTCGCTCGCGGAAGTGCTGGTGACAACGGGACCGACGGAAATCCGCCACAGCGAAAGACTGCGCACCATTACGCTACAAATCAAACCGCCCGCGGACATGCCGCTGGAGGTAGCGATGCAGCTTGTCCGCGAGGAAGTGATCGAGAAACTTCGCGGCGAGGGCGTTCCCGCCGGCATTAAGCTTCGGATGTCCGGTACCGCCGACAAACTCACGGAAACCTGGAATGAAATGGTCGTCCAGCTCATCATGGCGCTGGTCATCGTCTATCTGGTGATGGCGGTGCTGTTCGAGAGTTTTCTGTACCCGCTGATCATCATCCTTTCGGTGCCGGTGGCCGCCGCCGGCGGTGTCGTGGGCCTGGATTTCCTTAGCCAGTTTCAACGCCAGAACCTGGACATGCTCACCTTGCTCGGCTTCGTGATCCTGGTCGGCATCGTGGTGAACAACGCGATCCTGCTGGTGCATCAGACCCTGCACCACCTCAGATCCGACGGAATGAGCCCCGACGCCGCGATCCTGGAAGCCACGCGAAATCGGATCAGGCCGATCTTCATGTCGACCCTGACCAGTGTGTTGGGCATGCTTCCGTTGGTCGTTTTCCCCGGCGCCGGCTCGGAGCTTTATCGGGGGTTGGGTTCGGTGGTTATCGGCGGCCTTGCCCTGTCCGCCGTACTGACGCTGTTGATCATCCCGCCGATGCTCTCGCTGTTCCTCGCCGCGATCGAGGGTGATCGCTCCCGGAAAACGGGAAACACGCCGGCGGTTGGCGAGAAGAAACCTCTGCCGGCGGAATAGCCTCGCTCAATCCGCGCCGGGAAAGCCGTTGATAGGCACCTTGATATGCGAGACGCCGTGGCCGCCGGGTTCCGGCAGTTTGCCCGCGCGCATATTGATTTGGATCGAGGGAATGATCATTCCGGGAAGCCCTAGCTGAGCATCCCGGGTGGTTCGCATCTCCACGAACCGCTCCAAGGTGGCGCCGTCGCCA
>JADHLJ010000140.1 GCA_016780745.1 Alphaproteobacteria bacterium
TGTTTCGGTTTCCTCAGAGGAGGACATAGACCTCGCCTCCATCAACCTGGACCGTCGCCCGCTCAAGCGCCAGTTCCGAGGTGCCGGGATGCTGTCCGGTTCGAATATCGAATTCCAGTCCATGCCACGGGCAAACGATATTCAGTTTGTCCTCGTCATACAGGCGCCCGTGGCTTTGCTTGGTCGCCTCATCGAGATTCTCTTGCACCAACGCGTAGAGCCGGCCCTGACAGACCGGCCCGCCCTGATGCGGGCAGGTGTTATGCCAAGCGTGAAACTCGTCGCCGAGCCGAAAAATCCCGATTTCCGCATCACCGATGGTGACCACCCGCTTACCGCGATCCTCGAACTCCTCGACCGCTCCGATACGGACTGTCTGCATGGCTTACCGCTCCTTGTTAATGCGGCGATCCTAGCGGACGCGGCTGCTCCTTGCCATCGGTCTTGTGGTGATGGCGACGGCCCTGTGTCGCGTCAGCCCGTCGAGGAGTTAACCGCCTTGCTTCTTGATGGTCACGAGCGAGAGCACGGGTAGCGAGACCAGACAGGTGAGCGCATAGAAGTAAAAGGCATTGTCGTATCCGATCATCGCCGATTGCCGCGACATCTCGGCGGCCAGACGGCCAAGGCTGGTGGTCCAATCAACCACCCCCTCGCCGATCACGCCCGGGAAACTCAGGCTTTCGTTATACGGTGACAAGGCCTCCGACATCTCGGAATAGCGGATCTTGGCGGTCCGAATAAGGAGAGTGACGCTCAGGGCCACGAAGACGCTGGTACCCAGGTTGCGCAATAAGTGGAAGAACGCCGAGGCCTCGGGAAACAGGTTCTGCGGGATTGTCGAGAAGGTGATGACCGCGAGCGGCACCCAGAGCACTCCGCATCCAAAACCCTGCAGAACGCTCGCCCATGACAAAGCGTTCAGACCGACATTCAGGTCATAGAGGCTCATTGCCCAGCCGCTCAGGCCGATACAGCCCATGCCGAGCACCATACCGACCCGGGGGTCCAGGCGCCCCATTCGGGCGGCGACAAAGAACCCGATGATCATACCAACCCCGCGCATCGCCAGGATGAAACCGATGAGCTCATCCGGGTAGCCCTTCAAGTTCTGCAGCATCGGCGGTAGAAGCACGAGCGGCGTGAAATTCAGCGACCCGTACACAAACACCAGAAACACGCCGATCACATAGTTTCTGTTCAAGAAAATCCTCGGGTTGATATAGGGCTGGCGGGAGAAGTAGGTGTTGGTCACGAACATGTAGAACGCGATCGCCATGAACGAGCACAGCGACAGAATGTAGAGCGATTCAAACCAATCCTCGCGCTCGCCCCGGTCCAGCATGAGTTGCAGACAAACGATGGCCGTGGAGAACAAGGTGAAGCCGATATAGTCGAAGCGCACATTCTCGACCTTGCCGGCGTCCTTGATCCACCGCATGTTGCCGATCACCGCGAGTATCCCCAGCGGCAACATCAAGAAAAACACCCAGCGCCAGTCATAGGCCTGGGACAGGTAGCCGCCGAGCGACGGCGCGATCGCCGGGCCCACCACCACCGACATACCGTAGATACTGTTGACCTTGGCATGCATCTCGCGCGGATAGCTCTGCAGCAGGGTCGCCTGGGACAGCGGCACCAGCGGCGCGCCGAGCAATCCCTGCAGAATGCGGAAGAACAGCAGGCTCTCCAGCGAGGTCGCGAACCCACAAGCTAATGTCGCCAGGGTAAAGCCGGATGTACAGAAGATCAGCACCTTGCGGCGTCCGAATATCGCGACGATGGAACCGGTCAGAGGCGTGGCGATCGCCGTTGCGAGGACATTCAATGTCACCACCCAGGAGATCTGCTCCTGGCTCGCCGACAGGGCTCCCTGCAATTGGGGCAGGACGATATTCACCATGGTCAGGGTCAACGAATACAGCATCGTCGTCCCGGCCATGGTCATCATGATCAGGGCACGATAGGCCGGAGTCTCATCGAATTCAGCGACGGTGGTGGTCATCAAATCCCAGGTGGCCGCCCGTCTCGCGCGGGGTTTCGGCCTGTTGCTCCCACGAGACCCTAGCGGCTGGTGGTTCGACCCGGCAAATCACCGCTGATCGAGCCTCCCAAGCATCCGATCCTTGATCGTCACAATCTCCACACCGCAATCCAGCGGTGACGAAGTGCCTCCAGGCGTGTACACCCAAGCGATCCAAGTCTTTCCGCCGAAACAAGACAGCCATGCCTTTCGAACGCCGTGTCCTGATCGCGATGTGCGTGTTGATTTTCGCGAATCAACTCGGCTTCGGCGCCATGGTCCCATCCCTGCCGCTCTACGCGGAAACCTATGGCGTGTCCGCGACGGCCATCGGCATGGCGATCGCGGTTTACGGCCTTGCGCGTTTCGTCATGGCGATCCCCTCCGGCCAGATCTCCGACAAGTGGGGGCGCCGTCCGGCCCTGGCGATTGGCGGTTTGCTTTCGGCCTTGGGAAATGTGTGGAGCGTCTATGCCGACGCCTATCCCGAGTTTCTGATCGCCCGCTTCGTCGCCGGTGCCGGCGCCGGCATGGTGGTCACGACCGGCTCGGTGGTGCTCGCGGACATCACCACCAAGGAACGCCGCGGCCGGGTCATCGCAATCTATCAGGGCTCGTTCATCTTCGCGGTTGGTATCGGTCCACTGCCGGGTGGGTTTCTGGCCCAGCATTATGGCCTGTTGGCGCCATTTTGGTTCTGTGCCGCCGCCAGCGTCGTCGCCGGCTCGGTGGCCCTGTTCGCGGTCAAGGAGACCCGCCATCTCGCCCGTGAAAAAGAAGCCGGTAGCGGTGGCCTGCCACCCTTGCGTCAGCAACTGGCGTTGCTTTGGGGAAATATCGGTTTCATGCTGGTCAGCGGCATCGCCCTGATCAACGCCCTCACCCGAACCGGCGGGTTGTTCAATATCGTCCCCATTATCGGAAGCTTCCGCGTCGGGCTCGATTATGACGAGATCGGCATCGGCCTCGCGGTGGGCAGTATTCTCGGGCTGTTCGCGGTGTATCCCGCCGGCATGGCGGTGGATCGATGGGGCCGCAAGGCGGTGATCGTGCCGGCGACGCTGATCACCGGCGCATCCTTCCTGCTCTTCGCGGTGGCGGAGTCATTTCTCGCCTTCGCCGCCGCCAACGCGCTCTGGGGGGTCGCCTCGTCAATCGGCGGCTCGGCGCCGGCGGCTTATGCCGCTGATTCCGCCCCGCCCGGCATGAACGCCTCGGCGATGAGCCTGTTCCGAATGCTTGGCGATATCGGTTATGTGGTCGGGCCAATTTTGCTCGGCTTCATCGTCGATGTGCGGGGCACCGATAGCGCGCTCTTTCTGTCGACCTTCCTGCTGGTCGCGATCGGCATCGCCTTTGCCAGATTCGCGCCCGAGACGTATCGAGCGCGATAAAGCTCCGGCAAGGCTAGAGCGACCGGAAACGAGCGGTTAGGATCTTGGCGAAACATGAAAAAGGGGGATTGGTCATGCCGGATTTGATGGAAAAAGGCGCGGGCGGGCCGGCCATACGCTTGAACGACGCCGACAATGTCGCCGTGGCGCTAAAGGAAATCGCCACCGGCACGACGATCCCGGGCAGCAACGTGGTGACCCGCGAGATTGTCCCACCGGGCTATAAGCTGGCGATGCGCGACATCGACGCGGGCGAGCCGATCCTGAAATACAATGTGACCGTCGGGTTCGCGAAGGCCGATGTGATGGCCGGCACGATGCTGCATAACCACAATGTCGAGTTTCGCGAATTTCATCGAGACTACCGGTACGCCCAGGACTTCAAACCCATCGACATGGTCCCGGAGACCCAGCGCGCGACCTTCCAGGGCTATATGCGCGCCGACGGGCGGGCCGGCACCCGCAACTTCATCGCCATTGTCTCGACGGTGAACTGCTCGGCCACGGTGGTGCATGCCATCGCCGATCATTTCACCAAGGAACGGATGGCGAAATATCCGAATGTCGACGGCGTCGCCGCCTTCACCCACCACACCGGTTGCGGCATGGAGATGACCGGAGAGCCGATGGACCTGCTGCATCGCACGCTGGCCGGCTATATCCGCCACCCGAATGTCGGCGGAAGTTTGGTTGTCGGTCTCGGCTGTGAGCGTTGTCAGATCGGCGGCTTGTTCCAATCCCAAAATCTGGAGCCGAGCGAGACCCTGCGCGGCCTGGTGATGCAGGAAAGCGGCGGGACCCGACAGACCATCGCCGAGGGCATCGCCATCGTCGAGGAGTTGTTGGAAATCGCCAACCGATCGGAGCGCGAGACGGTGCCCGCGAGCCACATCATGGTTGGCCTGCAATGCGGCGGCTCGGATGGGTTCTCGTCGATCACCGCGAACCCGGCGCTCGGCAAGGCCGTGGATATTCTCGCCCGTCACGGCGGCACCGGCGTGCTCTCGGAAACCCCAGAAATCTATGGCGTCGAGCACACCTTGACCGCCCGCGCCGCGTCCGTGGAGATCGGCGAGAAACTGATCGAGCGGATTCGCTGGTGGAAGGATGAATACGCGGTCGGGCGCGACGTGCAGATCAACGGCGTGGTCAGTCCGGGCAACCAGCATGGCGGCCTGGCGAATATTCTCGAAAAATCCCTGGGTTCCGCCATGAAGGGCGGCACCGGGCCGCTGATGGCGGTCTACAAATACGCCGAACCGATCACCACCAAGGGCTTTGTCTTCATGGACACGCCGGGCTTCGATCCGGTTTCCGCGACCGGCCAGATCGCCGGCGGCGCCAATCTCGTGGCCTTCACCACCGGGCGCGGCTCCTGCTTTGGCGCCAAGCCAAGCCCGTCGATCAAGCTGGCCACCAACACGCCGATGTTCCAGCGCATGGAAGAAGACATGGACATCAACTGCGGCGCGGTTCTCGACGGCGAGGCGGACATGGAGGAGATGGGTCAGCGCATCTTCGAGTATTTCCTGCACGTGGCTTCCGGCGGCCAAACCAAGAGCGAGATGCTGGATCTAGGCCGTCATGAGTTCATTCCCTGGAATATCGGGATCACCGGCTAAGACGAGGACGATCATCATGGGGCTTGCGGTAATGGGTGCCGGGTTCGGGCGCACGGGCACGAACTCGCTGAAGCTGGCGTTGGAAATGCTGGGCTTCGGCCCGTGTCATCACATGTTCGAGGTTCTCCAGGACCCGACGCAACTACCGTATTGGCAAGCCGCCGCGCGGGGCGGGGCGCCGGACTGGAACACGGTTTTCGAGAAATTCAATTCCGCGGTTGACTGGCCCTCGGCCCGATATTGGCGGGAACTCAGTGAATTCTACCCCGACGCCAAGGTGATCCTTTCCGTGCGCCCCGAGGATAAGTGGATCGACAGTGTTCACGCCACGATCTACCCGTCCATGTCCAGCTGGGAGTCCCGTCCGGCGGGCATGCGGCGCGACCATGGCGAAATGGCCAACGAGACGATCAACAATCAAATATTCGATGGAAAGCTCGGCGACCGAGAGCATGCCAAAACGGTCTATCGCGCGCATATCAAGGAGGTTCAGGCGACGATCGCGCCGGACCGCTTGTTGACCTTCGACGTGGCCGAGGGTTGGGACCCGCTCTGCGCCTTCCTTGGCGTGGCGGTGCCGGGCGAGCCATTTCCACGCACCAATTCGACCGAAGACTTCAAGGCTCGGGTCGGCGCGGAGCAAGCGGCGCGCGCCGATACCTAGCGGGGATCGCGCCGGCGACCGGGATGTGTTCCCGCGACCATGCGGTATCACCATGGTGGTCATGGCGCATATTGCCCCGGTCAGGTTTGATCATTTTGACGTTTTCATGTTTGCTTCGCGCGAGATGACTCAGCGGCAATGAACCCGGGTGATAGACGATGGCTCTAACGAGTTCCGAATCCTGCGGCGCCGAGTCCGGCCAGGGCCCGGCGGGGCTTCCCTTCGACTGGCCGGCGGAGGGGGTGACGCGGGTTCCGTTCCAAGTGTTCTCGGACCCCGAGATCTACAAGCTCGAACAGGAGCGGATTTTTCGCGGACCGGTCTGGCATTTCCTCTGCCTAGAACTGGACCTCAAGGAGACCGGCGACTATCGCACCAGTTTCATCGGCGACACCCCGATCATCGTGGTTCGGGACCGCGAGGGGGCTATCAACGGCATGGTCAACCGCTGCGCCCATAAGGGCGCGCTGGTCTGTCACAAGGAGCGCGGCAACGCCAAGGCGCTGTCCTGTCTCTATCATTCCTGGACCTATGACCTGAAAGGCCAGTTGATGGGGCTGGCATTCCGCGACGGCGTCCGCGGCAAGGGTGGGATGCCCGGAGATTTCAGTACCAAGGATCATCGCCTACAGCCGATCCGCACGGCGGTCTTCGCGGGAATGGTGTTCGGCACATTCTCGGACGAGACCCCCGATGTCGAGACCTTCTTCGGCTCCGAGATGTGCAAGATCCTAAAGCGCAACTTCTCCAAGCCGGTCAAATTGCTCGGCTATCACAGCCAGGTCATCCACAACAATTGGAAGCTTTACGCCGAGAACGTGCGGGACGCCTATCACGCGACCCTGCTGCACACCTTCTACACCACCTTCAAGATCAATCGGCTCGACATGGATGGCGGCATTCGCATAACCGACGCCGCCAAGCCGTGGCATCACCTGTCCTTCGCCAAACGCGCGACCCTGGAGGCGGCGGAGGAGTATAAAACCGCCGAGGTGCATTCCGCCGCCTATGAGAACCGGCTCTCCGGACCCGAATTGATCGAGGCGTGGGAAGAGTTCGATGACGGTATCACCCATTCGATTCAGGCGCTGTTCCCGACCCTGACGATCCAATTCACCCTGAACTCGCTGGCGGTCCGCTGGTTCACGCCACGCGGTGTCGACAAGACCGAGCTGTTTTGGATGTATCTGGGCTATGAGGATGACAGCGAGGCCGAGGCCCGCATGCGCGTGATGCAGTCCAATCTTACCGGCGCCGCCGGTCTGGTCAGCCTGGAGGATGGCTGTATCAACGAGTTCGTTCAACGCGGTACCCGCGGCAGTGGCCAGAGCGCCAACGCCTTCATGGAGATGGGCGGTAAAACCGTTGAATCCAGCGAAGGCTCCCGCGCGACCGAGGTCGCGATCCGGGGATTTTGGACCGGATATCGGGAGATCATGGGTTTTGCCTGAGGGAATGACGATGAACAGGTCCGCGTCGGTACTCGACCCCGCCGTTCGTGCTCGCGTCACCGATTTTCTGGTCGACTACGCGCACGCTATCGACGATGACCGGCTTGAGGAATGGCCAGGTTTCTTCACCGACGACGCGCTCTATCACATCACCACCCGCGAGAGCGCCGAGGCCGACCTGCCGATCGGCATCATGCATTGCACGGGCCGCGGGATGCTCGAGGATCGGATCAAGGCCCTTCGCACGGCGAATGTCTTCGAACCGCACACCTATTGCCACCTGCTTGGCGCGACGCGACTGACGGACAGGGGTGATGGCGTTCTCGAGGCCAGAACGAATTTCACCGTCACCCGTACCATGCAGGACGGCGGCGGCGAGGCCTTCGCCATCGGCAAGTATCTCGACGAGATCGTCGTCGACGGCGACGCCATCGCGATCCGCTCGCGCCGAGTGATCCTGGAATCGAGACGGGTGGATGTCCTGTTGGTGATCCCGCTCTAGCGGGGGCTATGTCACCACAAGGTCAAGAGCGGGGCCCGTCAAGCTCCAATCCACCCCACATCCCGTATCCCTGGCGAAAGCCAGGGTCCATGCCGTGATGTGTATGGCCCGGCTAGAGGGTGGAAAGGTCTGGATCAACCGATGCCCATAAGCCACCGCCCGAGGAATGGGCCCTGGCTTTCGTCAGGGATACGAGGGCGTGGTAAAGGCCAAAAAAAGAACGCCAAAAACACAAGATTTGTTCCAACGACACTGATACCGTTCCTCGATGGACAATCATCCTGGCGCGGGAGGTCACGCATGGCGACGAGAAAGCCGAAGGTTCAACCGACGATTGGTGGCTCGACTTACGTCAACCCGGCGGAGATCGAGTGGCAACCGAGCCAGTTCGAGGGCATCCAGATTAAGGTCCTGTACGAAGACAAGGCCAAGGGTGAGATGACTTGCCTGCTGAAATGGGAGCCCGGGGCGACCCTGCCGATGCACAAGCATCCGGAGATCGAGCAATCCTACGTTCTGGAGGGATCTTTCTACGATCATGACGGCATTTGCCGGGCGGGTGAGTATGTCTGGCGCCAACCAGGCTCGTTCCACGAGACCCATTCCGACGAAGGCGCCGTGCTTCTCGCCGTCTACCGCAAACCCAACGTTTTTCAGAATACGGCGGGGTTTTACCAGGATAACAAGGCCAAGGGTTTCTCCGAGGAAAACGACTGAACGCGCGGCTCACCAAGGCCGAGAGCTTTCCAACGGACCTTGTCGGGATGTAAAGTTAATCATCGCGCGTGAATTTGACGCCGCCGCCGGATCTTCGATTCGGAGAGTCCGAAACAAGGGGCAAGGGCTATGGGGGAGACCTACGGTATTTCTTCGCCACTTATCACGCACGATATCGATTTCGACGCTTTGCATCCGAGATTCTCGCGGGTGCGCGCCTATCTCGAAACCAAGACCGCGGGAATACGAATGCCAGCACGCGGAGATATCGACCCCGTTGAGATACCGGACGTCCTGGCGTTCATCAATTTGATCGACGTTTCCTGGTCCGAACCGGAGTCGCCGAAATTCCGGTTTCGCCTGCTGGGAACGCGGCAAATTCGCTATGCGGGCGGGGACTTCACCGGCAAATGGGTCGAGGAAACCCTATCCGGTTCAAGCGCAAGTGCCGCGGTCGCCGCCATGCGCCGGGTCGCGATCGAGCGTCGCCCTATTTTCGGACGCTTCGCCATGCCGGTGGACGGTCGGGAATTCGTGACCACCGAGCGTTTGATGTTCCCGCTATCGCCGGACGGCGAGACGGTGAACATGTTGCTGTCGATCCACAATTATCCCGAATAGGCGCTGTCCGCCGTCCCCGCGAAACCCACTTGGAATTCCGTCTCGATGAAACTTCTTGGTACCAAAACCTCGCCCTACGCCCGGCTGACACGCATTGTCCTTCTGGAAAAAGGGCTTGAGAACCAGGTGGAACTGATCTGGACCAAGACCCGGAACCCCGATGATCCCATTCTCGCGGTCCACCCGTCGGGGCGGGTCCCGGTTTTGATCCTGGATGACGGAACGACGCTGGAGGACACACCGGTCATCGTCGATTATTTCGACTCCCTGGTGTCGCCGGCCCGGTTCGCGGGGTCATCGGATCGCGTCGACTGGCGCTATCGGGATATCGAGGCGAAGGCGCGGGCGATGATGGATGGCCTCTCGGTCTGGGCACGCGAGGTGATCCGCCCGGCCGACGAGCAGTCGCCGACAATTATTGACCACGAGCGCCTTCGCGCGGCCCGGCTCGCGGACTATTTCGAAACGCTCACGGATGCCCAGGAACTCAACGGCCCGCTTACGATGGCGCCGATCTATCTGTTCGGATCACTGGACGTGGAACGCCGCCTACCCGCCTTCGATTGGCGCGCCGGACGGCCGAAGCTTGTCGCCTGGCATGCCAGGGTTTCCGAGCTTCCCTCGGTCAAGGAGTCCGCGGCGCCCGCCTGACGCGTTACTCCGGGTGACGCGCGGCCATCTCGGCGTATTGATCCAGAAGTGGGAGGACGGTATCGGCCTTCTCCGGCGGCAGCCCGAAGACGGCCCTGTCGATACCGGCATCGGCGGATCTGGCGATCTGATCGGCATCCGGCGCCAGGCCGAAGGAGGTAACGGGCAGAGAATCCGGCTCCCGCCCCGCCTCGGCCGCCATTTGCCTGAAACGCGGCAGGATATCGACAACATCCATGCGCCCGCCAATCGGCATCCAGCCATCGCCGTGCGCGATCGCGCGAACCGCTCCATGCGGGAAACCGCCGCCGACAACGATGGGCGGATAGGGTTTTTGCACCGGCTTCGGCCAGGTCATCATCGGCCCGAAATCAACGTGGTCGCCATGATATTCGGGTTTGTTCTGAGTCCAGATTGCCTTCATCGCGGCGAGCCGGTCGTTCATCAGCTTGCCCCGGCCGGCGAAGTCCGTGGTCCCGTGATCCGCCATCTCCTCGGCGTTCCATCCGGCCCCGACGCCAAAGATAAACCGTCCCTTGGAGATCATATCGAGGGTGGCGACTTCCTTCGCCAACTGGATCGGGTCGCGTTGGATCACCAGGCAAATCCCGGTCGCGAGCTTGATCTTGCTGGTCACCGAGGCGGCGGCGCCAAGCGCGACAAAGGGGTCGAGCACATCGTAATACATTTTCGGCAGCTCACCGCCGCCTGGCCAAGGCGAGGTCCGGGGCAAGGGAATATGCGAATGCTCGGGAAACCAGAGCGACTCAAACCCCCGCTCTTCCGCCGCGATCGCCAACTCCTGCGGCGCCATGGAATAGTCGGTCGTGAACATCATGACCCCGAATTTCATCGCCGATCTCCTCGTGATTTGATTCCTTGATCATGAGAATGCGGAGGCGCCGGCACCGCGACAACCGAAATCCGCCCCAGCGCCGAGCCACGCCTGGGCGACAGCGGATATATCCGTCCCTTGGTGGGAATAAGCACCGATCAGCCCAAGCGGACTATCGCGGCGAAGTTTCCGCATTATAGTATTACCCAGCGCAACGGAAGGGATCGCGATGGAAACGCAATCCTACGAAGTGCAGGTAATGAAGGATCGAAAGTGGGAGGTCGCGCGGGTCTTCACGGCCGACGACAAGGCCACCGCCGATTCCCTCTACGTCTCCCTGGCGCCCGGCATGGGCTACGAAGGCAAAAAGCTGATCGCCGAGGTCATGGATGGCGAGGGAATGGTCAGGGCGAAAACCCTTTCCGTTCAAGTCTTCGACCCAAAGGCCATGGGAGAGGTTGGC
>JADHLJ010000141.1 GCA_016780745.1 Alphaproteobacteria bacterium
GTCTCGCCGAGATTGCCGCCGAACTTGGCGAAGGCCGAACGCACCTCGGATGCTGTCCGGTTACGATTATCGGTAAGCGTATCGACGATCAGCGCGACCCCACCCGGGCCATAACCCTCGTACCGAATCTCGTCGTAGTTGGTGTCGTCATCACCGCCCGCGGCCTTTTTGAGGACGCGCTCGATATTGTCCTTGGGCATGTTCGCCGCGCGGGCCGCCGCTATTGCCGACCGCAACCGAGGATTGGCGTCCGGATCGGCGCCGATTTTCGCCGCGACCGTCAACTCCCGTATCAGGCGGGTAAAGACCTTGGCGCGTTTTTTATCCTGCGCACCCTTGCGGTGCATGATGTTCTTGAACTGTGAATGACCTGCCATGCTTCCATTCCGGCGTGGGTTAATGGGCGGACCTTGTAATGCCGCGCCACCTCTATACCAGATGTGGTAGCGAACCGCATCTTCGACCGAGGAAAAGTTATTAGTGAATTTTGGCGGTATTATGACGAGCATTTCGACGCCGGGGATTGGCGGGTCGTCCAGACGGGCTCGATACTTCAGGGGATTTTAAATTTCGAAAGGTTTCTGTTAGGGTTAGCACGAATCTAAGGGCCTGAGCTTACCGGCGACAAACGATCCCGCGTGCCTCGCAAGCCCATGGAACGTTTGAACAGGAATTTCGGGGGCGGCGCCGAATGCAGGAAGCGCGACTACAGCGACTTTCGGTTTTGATCGTTGACGACAACCAGAACATGCGGGAACTGATCCGCGCGATCCTTCAGGCTTTTGGGGTCGTCAACATCTATGATGGTCGAGACGGAGAGCACGGCATCTCGAAAATCCGCGATTTCAGCATTGATCTCGTGATCACCGATTGGGTCATGGAACCCGACGACGGTCTACATCTCGTCAAATGGGTGCGAACCTCGCCCGACAGCCCGGACAATTTCCTCCCCATCATCATGGTGACCGGACACACCGAGAAAGCACGCATCACCGAGGCTCGGGACGCCGGGATCAATGAGTTCATGGCCAAGCCGGTCTCGGCGAAGGCTCTCTATCGACGCTTGGTTTCGGTGATCGAACATCCCAGGCAGTTCGTGCGGACCAAGACCTATTTCGGCCCGGACCGGCGCAGAAAGGTCGAGCCTTTCGAAGGCCCCGACCGGCGCGCCGCCGGAGAAGGCGCCAACGCCGCCTAAGGCGGGACGCGAGACACACCGCGCGACAATCCGGGGTACCATCCATGGCCAAGCAAAGCTTCGAGGTTCTAGATCCTCCCAACAAGCTGAAAGAGTTGGTGGGCGGCGTCACGCGTATCGACGACGACCTCCTCGCCAAGGCCGAGGAAGCAGCCCAAAAGGTCATCGACACCATCGACCTGTCGGAAACCACCAAGCCACAGATCATCGAGTTGCAAACCGCTGTCGACGCGATCTCCTGCGGCGCCGAACAAGCCGACCATGAGAAGCGGATCTTCGCCATCATGCATGACCTGCGCGGCGAGGGCGCGAATTTCGGCTATCCCCTGGTCGCGCGCATCGCGGCGTCGATGAACCACTATCTCGACAGTGCCGAGCCGGGATCAAGAGCCCGCAGCGATATTGATGTGATCCGAGCCCATGTTGACGCGCTAAGGGGCGTCCTTGCGAACAAACTGAAGGGCGAGACGGGCGAAATCGGCGCCAAGATTGTCAGCGGCCTGGAAGCGATCAGCGGCCTCAGGGGTTAACAGAGAGCGTCGCCTCGGTGGGTCAGGCGCTCAGATAGACGGCCAGGCTGGCGAGAGCACCCCGCCTACCCTGACGGGCTCGATGCCGAGGGCAAGTCCCGTACGATCATCACTTACCACCAGGGCACCACACACCGTGCCCTCGCCTTCCGCGGCTTCCAGCCTCGGGCCCGGCATCTTGGTCACGAACCGGTTCACCGGTGTCTCCTTCTTCATGCCGATGACGGAATCGTAGTCGCCGCACATGCCCGCATCCGTCTGATAGGCGGTTCCGGTGGCAAGCACCATCCCGTCCGCCGTCGGTACATGAGTGTGGGTTCCGATCACCGCCGAGACCCGACCATCGAAACAATGACCGAAGGCCATCTTCTCGCTGGTGGCTTCCCCATGGGTGTCGATCAGAATGAAATCCGCCGCCGCGCCAAGAGGCGAGTCTTCGAGAACACGCTCGACCGCCGCGAAGGGATCATCCAGCGCGTCCATGAACAGACGCAACATCACATTGATCACCAGCACCAGCCGGCCATCCTTCGTCTCGAACAATCCGGCCCCACGACCCGGTGTTTCGCTGGGAAAGTTCAACGGCCGGATCAAGCGCGGCTCTCGATCAATGTGCTCAATAATCTCGCGCTGGTCCCAGGCATGGTTCCCGGTGGTCACCACATCGGCCCCGGCGTCGAAGAGCTCGTTGCAGATCTTCTCGGTTATCCCAAAGCCACCGGCGGCGTTCTCGCCGTTGATTACGATGAAATCCGGCGCGAGACGTTGTTTCAATTCCGGCAGGTGCTCTAGGACCGCCAGCCGGCCGCTGCGCCCGACGATATCGCCGAGGAAAAGGACTCGCATTATCTCAAGGCTCCATGATCAGAACACGTTGTTCGGTAAGAATGGCGTCGAGACGTGCATCATTGGCGTCACTGGGCACGGCGGCGACCTCCTGACCATCATAGGCGGCGCCAATCGCTAAAACTTCTTTGCGCGCGCGAAGACCGGCCAGGGTGATATCATAGAACCCGCCGCCATAACCGAGACGATATCCACGCGCGTCGAAGGCCAGCAATGGTACAAGCAACCAGTCCGGCTCCAGCACCGGCACGCCCGAGGGCGGCGTCGCAACCCCAAATTGACCGATTTCAAGGCGAGTGTCGGGCGACCATTGCCTGAACTCCAGAGCCGTGAGGCGCCCCATCACCACCGGCAGGGCGATCGTGCATCCGCGATCATACAACGCATGGATCAACGGCCTTAGGTCCAACTCGCTTCGGATCGGCCAAAACGCCGACACGACGGTTCCCACGGGTGGCGTCCAGGTGTCGAAAAACTGGTTTTTGAAGCGTTCCGCGATATCCGGCGATGCGCAGGCCAAGGCATCGCGGCGCTGGGCCGCTGTTTTTCGCAGCGCGGCCTTATCCAGCGCCACCGCGGCATTTTCATCACTCGGAGATATCATGAAGAACCGAATCTCCGGCGCGCCGCGTGCAAGTAGAGAGAGAAAGGACGGAAGCCACCTTGGCCGTTGGTACTGGATATCCTCTGTGGCCTGCTATTGCAGGTGGGCACCGCGTACCGAAACCTCGATCTCGACAGAGGCAGCTCCCAAAGGATCAATTATAGCCCCAGAGATAAATCGACCTGTCGCACCACGTAGCAACCGTCCTTATTAAACTTAGGCCTGATCCAACCGGTCCGCAATGGCCTCTAGTCGGCCGGACAGTCGATTCATCATTTCCGTTATCCGCGTGCCGTCACCCGGTCCGTCGCCATCACCGTCCGCGACGCTGTCACTCGCGGCCTCGCGCAGTTCCATCAACTCATCGGCGACCAGAAGCGAGGCCATCACCAGCAGGCGGGTTTGACCGACCTGGCCGATCTGTTCCACGAGGTCGCCGACATGCGCGTCCACCATCCGGGCCAGATCGCCGAGACGGTTTTCCTGACCATCCTCGCACGCCACACGGTAGGGTTGGCCATTGATGGTAATCTCGACCTGGGCCATGGCCTATGATTCCAATACGAATTTCAGGCGGCCGATCGCCTTGTCGAGTTTCGCGCTGACCTCGTCGGTGGTCTCGGCCAAGGCCGCGTAGTCGCGCTTCGCCGCGGCCAATTCCGCCACCAACGCCTCGGAACTTCCCCCGCGCCCAAGCGCGGCGCCGAGCGACTCCTCCAAGCGGTCGACCGCCCGGTCCAGTCGTGTCATGGCTTCTTCAACCTGGCTCATGCGGCAATGTCCCCGCGATACACGAATTCGGCGCGAATGAACGCGCGCGAAGCATACCGATCCCGCGTGTGCCGCGTCAATCGAGCACACCCGCCGACGATTGGCGAGGACTGGCGGCTACCCGTCACGCGGGAATCGCGCGCTATGCTCGAAAAGGGTTCCACTGAGTTGGTCCGTCATCTTGTTGGGCAAAATCTGTATATTGGGGAGAGTTCTTCATCGTGGCCGTCCCCACCCGCTTTTCATCGGACATTTGGTTCAGGCGAGACCATAACCCATGAGACCAACGATGCTTCCAGCATTCCAACATCAGTTCTGGCTGGGCCTGCGCGATGTATCACCGCTGGCGATCGGGGTCGCGGTATACGGGCTAGCCTTTGGTCTCCTCGCGGCCCAGGCCGGTATGTCCGAGCTGCAGGTCGGTGCCATGGGCGGTCTGGTCTTCGCGGGATCGTCGCAGATCATCGCGGTCGAGAGAATGACGGCGGGCGCCGGCGCGGCGGCGGCGATCATCGCGGGTCTGGCGCTGAATCTGCGTTTGATCCTGATCACCGCGTCGATCCGCGACATCTATCGTGGTTTGCCATGGTGGCGGGTCGTCCTCGGCGCGCATTTCGCCAGTGACGAGAACTGGGCGCTCCTCCTGGCCCGGCGTGCTCGCGGACAAGAAGCGGGATATTGGTATCTGGTCGGCGCCGGCGCCGGCCTCATGGTGACGTGGATTTGCGCCAGCGTGGCCGGTGTCGCCTTTGCCTCGGCGATCCCGGAACCGCGCGCGCTAGGGATGGATTTCGCGTTCGCGGCGGCCTTCATCGCGATTATGCGCTCGCTCTGGCGCGGCCGGACGGATCTTCTACCCTGGGCCGTATCGGCCGTCGGCGTCGCCGCCCTGGTGATGACCGAAACCATCGCCGCGTCCTGGGCAATCATCATTGGCGGGCTGGTCGGCGCCGCCGTCGCCTCGATTCGCGCCCATGACTGAGATGACCACCGACCCGACTCTGATCATTCTGGTCCTGGCGGCGGGCACGCTTTCGGTACGCTTGCTCGGTGTCGTGATCGGCCAGGGATTGCCAACCGAGGGAGCTTGGGCGCGGGCCTTGAACGCCTTGCCCGGATGTCTAATCGTCTCGTTGGTCTCGGTTATCCTCGCCAGCGGAGGGCGCCGGGAATGGATCGCGGGCGCCATCGCGCTGGGCGTCGCGATTCCAACGCGGAGCCTGCCCTTGACCATGATCGCGGGGATCGCCGCGATTTGGACTCTTCGACATTTCGGCATCGCCGCCTGACGCCCCGAGGAGCGACGACGGCGCCCCGTTGGAAAGCATCGGCCCATCGCCAACATTTATGTGATTTCTTGGCCTCGCAAAGCCTTCAAGTTCCGGTCCAACCGGCAATCGACCTCGCCAACGCGCCGATCGACGGATTCCACGGTTGACGCCAGCAAGCCCGGCGATGCATTTTCAGCCGCGCCCAAGAAGCTGGCCTCGAAAACGGCTCTCGGTCCGGCGCCTTCAAGAGTAAACGCGTTCTAGTCCGTCGACCCTCGAGCGGACGCCCGGGACATAACGGCGGAACAGCACATGACCTCGACCACTTCCCCCTCCGGCCAAGGCGCGACAGGCGCCGCGGATCATGCCGCGCTCGCGAACGCCATACGCGTTTTGTCGATGGACGCGGTCCAGCAAGCCAATTCCGGCCACCCGGGCATGCCGATGGGCATGGCCGATGTCGCGACGGTGCTGTTCTCCAAGTTTCTGAAATTCGACCCCACCGCGCCGAACTGGCCAGACCGTGATCGCTTCGTGCTGTCGGCGGGTCACGGCTCGATGTTGCTCTACTCGCTCCTCTATCTCACCGGATACGAGGACATGCCGATCGAGGAGCTGCGCAACTTCCGTCAGCTCGGCGCCAAGACCGCCGGGCATCCGGAGTTCGGCGCCGCCGGTGGTATCGAGACGACGACCGGCCCGCTGGGTCAGGGTCTGGCGAATGCCGTCGGCATGGCGCTTGTCGAGCGCCAGCTTGCCGCGCGGTTCGGCTCGGACCTGGTCGATCACCACACCTATTGCATCGCCGGGGACGGCTGCCTGATGGAAGGCATCAGTCACGAGGCCGCGTCGCTGGCCGGGCATCTTGGTCTCGGCAAGCTGATCGTGTTCTTCGACGATAACGGCATCTCCATCGACGGGCCGACGAGCCTCACGGTCTCGGATGACCAGGTCGCGCGATTCAAGGCGCTTGGCTGGCACGCGATCTCGGTCGACGGCCATGACGCGGGCGCCATCGCCGCCGCGATCACCGAAGCCAAGGCCTCCGACAAGCCGTCGCTGATCGCCGCCAAGACCACCATCGGATACGGCTCGCCCAATAAGGGCGGGACCGCAGGCTCGCATGGCGCGCCTTTGGGTGGCGAGGAGATCGCGCTGACCCGCGCGGCGCTCGACTGGCCGCATGATCCCTTCGTGATCCCCGACGACGTGCTCTCCGGATGGCGCGCCATCGGCGCGCGCGGAGCCGATGCTCACAATTCCTGGGGTGGTCGTCTGGCAAACGCCGACGCGGCCAAGCGGGGCGCCTTCAAGAACGCCATGGACGGGGTGCTTCCCACCGCTCTCGCCGAGGCGGTCCAGGCGCATAAGGCGGCTCTGGTGGCCGAGCCGCCGAAAGTCGCGACCCGCGTCGCCTCGCAGATGGCACTGGAAGCGATCACGCCGGCGCTGCCGGAGCTGCTGGGCGGCTCGGCGGATCTCACCGGATCCAACAACACCAAGACCAAGGCGCACGCGGTTCTCGACCAGGACAACGCCGGCGGCAACTATCTCCATTACGGCGTGCGCGAGCATGCGATGGCCGCGGCGATGAACGGCATGGCTTTGCATGGCGGCGTCATCCCCTACGGCGCCACATTCCTGGTCTTCACCGATTATTGCCGTCCCTCGATCCGGCTCGCCGCGTTGATGGAGATCCGCTCGATCTTCGTGATGACCCACGATTCCATCGGTCTCGGCGAGGACGGCCCGACGCATCAGCCGGTGGAACATCTGGCCGCGCTCAGGGCGATCCCGAACCTCAATGTCTATCGTCCCGCCGACGCCATCGAAACGGCGGAATGCTGGCAGGCCGCGCTGGAGACCGCCGAGACACCGTCGGTAATCGCGCTAACCCGCCAGGGCCTGCCGCAGCTGCGCGACGACGCGACGCCGGAAAATAAGTCCGCCAAGGGCGGCTATGTCCTGAAAGACACCGGTCAGTCGAGCCGCGCGGTCAGCCTGGTCGCGACCGGCTCGGAAGTGTCCATCGCCATCGAGGCGCAAGCGATGCTGGAAGCCGAGGGTATCGGCGCGGCGGTGGTCTCGATGCCCTGCGCCGAGTTGTTCGACGCCCAGGACAAAGCCTATCGCGACAGCGTGCTGGCCCCAGGCGCGGCGCGGGTCGTCGTCGAGGCCGGCATAAGGCAAAGCTGGGACAGGCTGTTGGGCGAGAATGGACAGTTCGTCGGCATGTCCAGCTTCGGCGCCAGCGCCCCGGCGGGGGAGCTGTATAAGAAATTCGGAATCACCGCGGAAGGCATCGTCGCCGCCGCGAAATCGGCCGTCAGCGGCCAATAACTCGAACCAGCCCCGAGACCTTGGATCAGATCCAAGGACGCGGGCAAGACTGAAGAAAGCGGGAGATTATTCATGGCAGTTAAAGTGGCGATCAACGGTTTCGGCCGCATCGGACGTTTGGTGTTGCGGGCCCTGCATGAGAGCGGCCGTGATGACCTCCAGGTCGTGGCGATCAACGATCTCGGTCCCGTCGCCTCGAACGCGCATCTCCTGAAATGGGACAGCAATCACGGTCGCTTCCCCGGCGACATCACGGTTGGCGAGGACACGATCGACCTTGGCCGCGGCCCCATCAAGGTGACCGCCGAGCGCGATCCCACCAAGCTGCCGCATGGCGAGCTTGGCGTTGATATCGTCATGGAATGCACCGGCATATTCACCGCCCGCGAGAAGGCGGCGATGCATCTGGAAGCCGGCGCCAAGCGGGTGATCATCTCCGCCCCCGCCACCGGCGCGGACCTCACCGTCGTCTACGGCGTCAACCATGACCAGATCAGCGCCGAGCACACGGTGATCTCGAATGCGTCCTGCACCACCAACTGCCTGGCCCCGGTCGCCTATGTGCTGAACAACGCGTTTGGCATCGAGTCCGGCTACATGACCACGATTCATGCCTATACGAGCGATCAACCGACCCTGGACACCATGCATTCGGATCTCAGCCGGGCCCGCTCGGCGGCAAGCTCGATGATCCCGACCTCCACCGGCGCCGCCCGCGCGGTTGGCCTGGTGCTGCCGGAACTTGTCGGCAAGCTCGACGGCACGGCGATCCGGGTCCCGACATCGAATGTCAGCCTGATCGACTTTAAGTTCGTGCCGAAGAAGAAGACCACCGTCGATGAGGTCAACGCCGCCATCGTCGCCGCCGCCAACGGCCCGCTCAAGGGTGTTCTCGGCACCAATGACGAGCCGCTGGTCTCGATCGACTTCAACCACAACCCCAACAGCTCGACCTTCGATCTGAATCAGACTCAGGTCATCGAGGGCGGTCTGGTCCGGGTGCTGTCCTGGTACGACAACGAATGGGGCTTCTCCAACCGCATGTCCGACACCGCCGCCGCCGTCGCCAAGACGCTCTGAGCGGCGAAGCAACGAGATTTCAAGGGAGACCACCGAGATGAAGATCACCAGAGCCGTCAAGAAGATCCTCGACAACTATGAGAGCGATTCGCCGGGGACCAAGGCGAACCTGGCGCGGATTTTGATGCAGGGCAAACTGGGCGGCACCGGCAAGCTGGTTATCCTGCCCGTCGACCAGGGCTTCGAGCATGGTCCGGCCCGCAGCTTCGCGCCGAACCCGGATGCCTATGATCCGCATTACCATTTCCAACTGGCGCTGGACGCGGGCCTGTCGGCCTATGCCGCGCCGCTGGGAATGATCGAGGCCGGCGCCGATACCTATGCCGGACAGATCCCGACGATCCTCAAGGTCAACAGCGCCAATTCGCTCTCGCGGATCAAGGACGCGCCGAGCCAGGCGATCACCGGCTCTGTCCAGGAAGCGGTGCGGCTCGGCTGCTCGGCGATCGGCTATACGATCTATCCGGGCTCGGACGCGGCCTACGACATGATCCGCGACTTCAAGGAGCTTGCCGAGGAAGCCAAGGCCTATGGTCTCGCGGTGGTGCTGTGGTCCTATCCGCGTGGCGGCGATCTCTCCAAGCAGGGTGAGACCGCGATCGACATCTGCGCCTATGCCGCGCACATGGCGGCGCTGGCCGGCGCGCATATCATCAAGGTGAAGCCGCCGACCGCGCATCTGGAACTCGACGCCGCCAAAAAGGCCTATGAGGCCAACGGCATCAAGATCGACACCCTGGCCGACCGCATTTCTCATGTCGTCGATTCCTGCTTCAACGGCCGGCGCATCGTGGTGTTCTCCGGCGGCGAAGCCAAAGATCTGGACGGCCTGTTCGCCGAGATCATCCAGCTCCGCGACGGCGGCGCCTCGGGCTCGATCATCGGTCGCAACACCTTCCAGCGTCCCAAGGCCGACGCCATGGCGATGCTCGATCGGATCATCAATATCTACAAGGGCAAGGCCTGATCCATATGTCCGCCGGTTCCGCGACCCAAGACGACGACACCGGCGAGGATCAGCGCTGTGAGCTCTATCTGATCACCCCGCCCGCCTTCGAGCCCTCGGCCTTGGCCGAACGGCTCAAGGCGGCGCTGGGGGGCGGGCCGGTGGCTTGCCTTCAGATCCGCTTGAAAGACGTCGACGACGACGCGATCAAGCGGGCGACGGAAACCCTGCTGCCGATCTGTCATGAATACGGCGTGCCGGTGCTCATGAATGATCGCCCGGATCTGGCGCTCTTGACCGGGTGTGACGGCGTCCATGTCGGCCAGGACGACACACCCTATAAGGAAGCCCGGCATATTCTGGGAAAAGACGCGATGATCGGGGTGACCTGCAAGGCCTCGCCGCATCTCGCGATCGAGGCCGCCGAGGCCGGCGCCGATTACGTCGCCTTCGGCGCCTTCTTCCAAACCAACACCAAACAAGCGACGGTTAGCGCGACGCCCGACATCCTGGAATGGTGGAGCGCGCTTTCGCCGATCCCGTCGGTGGCGATCGGTGGCATCACGGCCGAGAATTGCCGCCCACTGGTCGAGGCCGGCGTCGATTTCCTCGCGGTGGTCGGCGGGGTTTGGAACCACCCGGACGGTGAGGCCGCGGCGGTGAAAGCTTTCGAGAAAGCGATGGCACCACGCTAACCCCCTCGCCAAACCCGATGGAGAAACGGATGTCCTACGACTTCGACCTCGGTCCCTGGTCTAGGAAGATCTCCACCGACAATCCCGCCGCGCAAACCTGGTTCGACCGGGGCTTGAACTGGGTCTACGCCTATAATCACGAGGAAGCGGTCACCTGTTTCCGAAACGCACTGGAGCATGACCCCGATTGCGCCATGGCATGGTGGGGGATCGCCTACGCGACAGGGCCTTTCTACAACCGGTCCTGGACGGCGCTCTCGGATGCCGAGATCGAGGAATTTCTGCCGATCTGTCATGGCGCCGCCGTTAATGCCGAGCGTCTCGCAAACAACCGAGACCCGGCGGAACAGCGCCTGATAGAGGCGATACAATTGCGCTATCGATCCGGGGATGAGCGAGATCGCGCCACTCTCGACCGCTGGCATGTCGATTTCACCGATGCCATGCGCGAGGTCCACCGCGCGTTTCCGGAAGATCTCGACATCGCCGCCCTGTTCGCCGAAGCAGCTGTCACCCGCACGCCGCGCCAGCTTTGGGACATGACCCGCGGCATCCCCAAGGACGGCGCGCTCACCGAGGAGGCGCTGGTCGTGCTGGACCGAGCGCTGGAGCAAATGCGACGGACCGGCGCGCGCCATCCCGGCGTGC
>JADHLJ010000142.1 GCA_016780745.1 Alphaproteobacteria bacterium
CCAAATCAAAATCGTAAGCGGGCTTTCACGCCCTCGCATGGACCGGGTGATAATCAATCCTCCGGCCCAACAGAGGGACGAGACCAGGGGAATCAACATCTCGATGGCGAAACTCTCGCTGCCTGGCCGCAGGATCAGCAAAACGCCGATGAACCCGACGACCACGGCGGACCAACGGCGAATACCGACTTTCTCGCCGAGAAAGGGAATCGAAAGCGCCGTAACATAGAGCGGTGACACAAACCCGATCGCCGTGGCGGTTTCCAGCGGGAGTGTCCGCAAGCCGTAGACAAAGAAGGTTCCCGACGCGATCAGAAGCACCCCACGCAGAATGTGCAAAAACGGTCGCTTGGTCCTGGCGGGCCGAGAACGCCAGTGCCAGAGCACCGCCGGCATCAAAAGCAGGGACGCGAAAACGTAGCGGATAAAGATAATACGCTCGGGCGGCATGCCCTCGACGGCGAGGGATTTCGCCATCCCGTCCATCGACACGAAAACGAACATCGCGCCGAGGATCAAGACAATCGCCAATGCCGGACGATCCGGGGGACGTTCCTCCTCCGCCGCGGATATGCTTGAGTTATTGGCCATTCAGCCCCGCTGTTCCACCGCCGCTGGCTCGGCCAGGCGGTATGTCTCCATCGCGTCCAGAACCTCATCCAAGGAGCGGCGAGCACCGGCCTGAAGGTATTCCATGGCTCGAAGCGCGTGTTCATGCGCGTCCTCGCTCGAGCCAGCGACACAATCCTCGATAACCCGGCAATGGTAGTCCGACTGATGACCGTCCACGAAGGTGTAGTGGACACAAACATCGGTCAGACCACCGCATAGCAACAGCGTTTCGGCCTTTAAGCCCTTCAACAGGATCTCGAAGTCGGTGCCGAAAAACGCCGAATATCGACGCTTGCGAATGAGATAATCGTTCGGTCTGAAACCGGTTTGGGCCACCGCGATCTCGGTATTCGGATTGTCCTCGAGACAGTGGATGTCCTCGTCGCCATCCAATTCCCGACCAAAGTCGATCAGGTCGGGGCGATGCACTTCCTGAATGAAGACCACGGGTATATCCAGCGTTCGCGCCTTGTCGATCGCTAGGCGCGAGCGCGCCATGCGGGCGGCGTACCCGGGCATGTGGGCGATCGCGCGGTTCTTGATCGTCTCATCGAAAGTACCGGCCTGGATATCGATCACGATCAGCGCGGGACGCCCTTCGATCAAGGCTCGCTTGCCTTTGGAAACGGTCACCATGGGTTTGCCTCCCGATTCAGGCGTCACCGCGCGGCGCTTCACGGCCGGCAACACGAAGAAGCCTATAGGTTTTTGCGTGCCCAAACATCCTGGGCCGGCGTGTTCGCGGGGTCATCGGCCCTGAGCGCGTAGTAATCGACATAGGGCGCATAGCCCGCGTGAACCCGGCGCAATTCGGTGATCGCGTCATCGTGCAGGTCGACCCGAAGGTTGATATCCCGAGTGATGTCCCGGTCCATGACAATCAGGGCGGCGGAGCGTTCCGGCAAGGGCGAGCCGTCGCCCGCCGCCTGCCCGCCCGCCGCGCGCCCGGCTTCAAGCGCCCGCAGCAGACGCTCGTCAAGCGCCTGGCCGGTACTGTCGACGAAGGCTCGAGCGATCGCGCCGACGACGGCGGCGGCGGCAAGCACATTACCGAAGGCCGCGAATCCCTCGCCGGTCTCATGCCCGGCCCAGCTACGGCAGCGCTCGCCGGTATGCATTTCCACCGCGCCATCGATGCCGACAATACATACCTGTCGGTAATCGAACCCGGCGTCGGACGCCGCCACGAGCTTGAGGGTTTCCGCCGGGCTCACCCCCTTCTCCAGGGCCGCGACACCGAGCGGACCAAGGCGCGGGTTCGCGAAAGCCTGGGTAGACATCACCGCCCGCCCTCGCGCCAGAAACGGACAGTATCCTCCGACGCCCAGCGAATAGGTGGCGATGCCGACTCCAAGCCGCTGCGTCTCGGGGCATTTGGCGACGATTGTGTAGGTCATCTCGGATCTCCAAACTAGCGAAGCGCGCCCGGCCAGCGACCAACCAGCGGCGCCTCGACCAACAAGGGCCGGGGCCGGGGAATCGAGAGCCGCGGCAAGCGCGCGCGCCACAATAGCAGTACCACGATCGCCATGTTGACGAGATTCCAGGCAAAGCCGTTAAGGAAGGCCGCGGTATAAGACAATGTCAGATCAAAAATCTCGCCGGACATCCACCCGCCCAACGCCATGCCCCCGATCGTCGCCGACAGCACGAGGCCGATCCGGGTGCCGGCTTGAGACGCCGGGAAATACTCGCGGATGATCACCGCGTAGGTCGGCACGATGCCGCCCTGGAAAAGGCCGAAAAGAGCGGAGACTAGATAAAGCGAATAGAGCCCGTCCGCCGGCAGATAAAGCAGCAGCGAAAGAGCCTGCAGGGAAGAGCTCAGCATCAGGGTCCACAAGGCGCCGATGCGGTCCATCAGCATACCGAAACCGATCCGGCTGACCACGCCGAGGCCGAGCATGATGGACAGCATTTCAGCGCCCCGCGCTTGGCCCAGATCGAGGTCAACGCAATAAGCGACGATATGCACCTGTGGCATCGACATCGCCACGCAGCAGGATATCCCGGCGAGAAACAACAAGGCTTGCAGCACCGGGAGGGATACCGGCGGCGGTTTCGCGGCCCCGGAACCTCCCGTCCCGCTAGTGGTCGCGTCCAGAGCCATCTGGGCGCCGACCGAGGGTTCCGGTGGGGGGGTGCGACGGAGCGCCAAGGTGAACGGCGGGATCGTAACGACACAGATCGCCGCGATGATGAGATGGGTATCCCGCCAACCCAGATTGTCGATCAGGAACTCGACAATCGGTGGCCAGATCGTTCCGGCGACATAACTTCCGCTCGCCACCAACGCCACGGCGATGCCGCGATGGCGAACGAACCAATGGGATATCGCGGCGATCAGGGGGCCGAAAGTGGAGCTGGTTCCGAGGCCGCCGATCAGGACGCCTTGGATGAAGAGAAAGACCCACAAATTGGTGGTGAACGCGGCCCAGGAATAGCCAACCCCCAGCGCGACCGACCCGATCAGAACCGGCACGATCACCCCGAAGCGATCCGCCAGGCGCCCCATCAGGACGTTGCCGAACATGATGCCGGTCATGACCGCCGTATAGGGCAGCGAGGCGTCGCCGCGATCGATATCGAAATGGGTCTCGGCCTCGGTCAACAACACCACCGACGACCACAGCCCCACGCCGCCGATGCTGCTCATCACCATCGACGCGACGAGGCGCCACCAGGCATAGGCGCTATCAACCTCGCTCGCCCGAACTGGGCGGGGGTTCATGTCGGCGGCAGTCGCCATTCAACTTATTCCAAAAGAACCAACGAAGCGGAAGAATTTCCACCCAGAACCGCTAACCGCAATCGCCGGGGTTTGCAATTAACCGTTTCGGGAACTTGGTCATAACACCCATGTCATTTCCGCATGACCGGCCTGGCCGCGTTGCCGGGCCGGTCGGTCAAACGCCCAGGCTATTCGCCAGGGGCGAATGCTTCCAGGGCCCGGGGGTCGCAACCGGCGCCGCCATCGGGCTTGAAGGCTTGCAGGACCACTTGATCCGCTCCCGCCGCCCGGTGCGCCTCGATGCAGTCCCGGATCGCCGTCTCGCCGCCCCAAACCACCATGGCGTCGAGGAACCTGGAAGCGCCCTCTCCCGTGACCTCATCCTCGGTAAAGCCAAGACGGAACCAGTTATTGCGATAGTTCGGCAACGCCATGTAGCGCGCCATCTGTTGCTGGGCCACGGACCGCGCCGTGGCTTCATCCGAGGTGAGGCAGATCTTCTGCTCAACGCAGAGCCAGCCGTCCGGTCCGAGGATCTCGCGGGCCTCGGCGGTATGTTCCGGTGTCACGCAATAGGGCAGCGCGCCCTTGGTGGCGTCCCGCGACAGGGCCAGCATATTCGGCCCCAGCGCCGCCAGCACGACATTGCGGTCGTCCATTTTGATGGTCGGATCAATCGAGGCGGCGGCCATCCCGCCCAGATAGGCCCGCATGCTGGCCACCGGCTTGCCGTAGTTATGACCGCGCGCGCCCTCGACCAGGGGGACATGCGAGACACCGAGGCCAAGGATGAAACGATCGTCATATAGACGGTTGAGGCTGTCATGGCCTTGCGCGGCGGTTACCGGATCGCGGGCATAAATGTTGGCGATTCCGCTCGCGACGTTCAGCCGGCTGGTCCGCGACAGCAGGAACCCACCCAGCGCCAGACATTCGTAGGACAGGCTTTCGGGATACCACAGCGTGTCATAGCCACGGCGCTCCACGTCGGTCGCGAGCTCGGCGAGACCCGCTGTGTCGAGGACATTGGTGCCGCACCAGATTCCCAAACCGGATGGTTTCTTCATGTGCTCTCTCCCTTGAAACTCTGAAATTTGTGGCCTGGCCTAATGGCTTGCCGAGATTTTACGATCCGCGATATCCGCCGTCCGCGCCGCGGCGCTCCGTTCCTCCGGCGCGCCGTATCCGCCGCCACCGGCGGTCTCCACAACGACACGGTCGCCTGGCCCGAGCCGGTCGACGATCTTCGAGTTGATGATCTCGCTCTCGCCGCCGGCGCGCTTGATCACCGAGACCGCCCGGGCGCCGGGTTCGCCCCCGAGCCGACCCTTGGCGGGATGCACATGCCGTTCGCCGCGATGGGTGAAGACCACATCGCCGGACAGGATCTCATATTCCCGCACCAGGCCAAGGCCTCCGCGATAGGCGCCGTCACCGCCGGAATCAGCCCGCAACTCGGTGCGGTGAACCCGGATCGGCGCGTCCATCTCAAGCGCCTCGACTGGCAGGTTCATACAATTCGTGCCGTCGGTTTCGATCACGTCGACCCCGTCCATGCCATTGCTGGCCCCGCTTCCCGACGCGATAAGCTCGCCGATGACATAGCGGCTGCCGTCGCCGCGGGCGCCGCCGAAGGCCAGCAGCAACATCTCTCCGGCGGCATCCGCCGGCGCGCGCTCCGGCACCGCTTGCGCCAAGGCGCCGACGATGCAGCCCGAAATGCGCTTGATGGTCGAGGTCCGCGCGTTGACCGGCGCCGGCTCGCGCGGATTGACGAGAGAGCCTTCCGGCAGATGCAGGCTGATCGGCCTGAAACATCCCCCGTTTGTCGGAATGTCGGGATCGGTCATCGCATGCACCGCGAAATAGGCCGCCGCGTGGGAGCCCGAGGGCATGCAATTGAAGGGACCACGCAGTTGGTCGGCGGTACCGGTAAAATCCACATGGATCGTATCGTCCTTGATCGTCACCGCCACCTCGATCCGGATCGCGGTGTCCTGATCGATCCCGTCATTGTCCAGGAAATCGTGATAGTGATGCACCCCGTCGGGGATCGCCCTGATCGCCGCCCGCGTCATCCTCTCGGAGCGGGCCAGGAGATCGGCGAAGATTTCATCCAGGAGCGCCGCTCCATGACGCCCGGCGAGATCGCGCAATCGGCGGCGGCCAATCTCGCAAGCCGCGACCTGGGCATTCAGATCTCCGGTAAAACTGTCCGGCATCCGCACGTTCAGCCGCAGCATCTTCATCAGCGTGTCATTGACCACGCCCTTGGACATGAATTTGAGCGGCGGAATTCGGATGCCTTCCTGATAGATCTCGGTCGCGTCGGTCGGGACCGAGCCCGGTGACATACCGCCGACATCCTGGTGATGCGTCATCGCCGCGCTCAGCGCGATCGGCCGACCATCGTGAAAGATCGGCATGATCAACGCGATATCCGGCAGATGGGTGCCGCCGAGATAGGGATCGTTCATCACGTAGATGTCGCCGTCCTCCATCGCGTCGGGGGGAAACTCATCGAGGATCGTGCGCACGACGGGAATGAGCGTCGCCAGATGGATCGGGATCGCGACCGCCTGGGCCAAGGTCTCTCCGCCCATGGTGAACAGGCTCGCCGAGGCGTCCAACCCTTCCTTGACGATGGGCGAGAAGGAACTGCGGAACAGCGTTGATTGCATCTCGTTGGCGATGCCGTCCAACTTGTTGCGCACCACCTCGACCGTGATCGGGTCGAGCCGGTTAATGGCTTGCTGGTTCATCCCTCGTCCTCCACCCGCTCCAGCAGAATCAGCAGCGTGTCGCGCACAACGCCGCGCCAGCCGGGCGGTATCCAGGTCGTCGTATCGTCTTGTTCAAGGATCGCCGGTCCCTCGACCGTGGCCCGCGTGACAAGCCGCCCACGATCATAAACCCGCGCTTCAAGGGGCTCCGTGCCCTCTCCCGCCACGACGCGCCTTGTGCCCTTCAAGGCCACGCCCGCCGCGACCCTAATATCCGGCGGAATCGCCTCGGAGGGCGCGCGGTGAACGGTCCGCAGATTGACGATCCTCGTCGCCCCCTCAACCGAATGGCCATAGATCCGGTCATGCAGAGCCAGGAAATCCTGGTACAGTTTCCCCAGCGGCGCGGTGTCTTCCAGGTCCAGCGGGACTTCGAGGTGATATCCTTGGCCGACGTAACAGATATCGGCGCTGTAGGTGATTGTCGTCCCCGCGTCGCCAAGCCGTTCGTCGGCCATCAGCGCCGCCGCCTCCGTATCAAGCGTGGTCAGCCCCCGCCGAATCTCGTCAATGTCCAAATCCTTGAGGGGCCGCGAAAACGACGCCGACACCTCATGCTCCACCGGCGCGGTCAGCAGCCCCGCCGCCGACAAAACGCCGGGGTGACGCGGCACCAGGACTTTTCGCATCGACAGCTCCTCGGCCAGCGCGCAGGCGTGCAATCCGCCGCCGCCGCCCAGTGCCAGAAGCGCGAAATCCCGGGGATCAAAGCCCTGTTTGATCGAGACCAGGCGTATCCCCTCGGCCATCTGCGCCGTCAGCACCCGGTGAATGCCCCGCGCCGCCGCCTCGACCGACAGCGAAAGCGGTTCGGCGACTTTCTCCTTGATGACCGCGTGGGATCGCGCCGCGTCGAGCGCCAGGGTTCCGCCCGCGAAATATCCAGGGTCGATCAGACCCAGCACGAGCGAGGCGTCGGTCACCGTCGCCTCGGCGCCACCGCGTCCGTAGCAGGCGGGACCGGGATCGGAGCCGGCGGAATGCGGGCCGACCTTGAGCCCGCCCGCGCCGTCGATCCAGGCGATGCTACCGCCGCCCGAACCGATGGCGTTCACGTCAACCATCGGGACCCGCACGGTGAAACCGTCGATCACTCCCTCTTGCCGAACCAATGGCTTGGCCCCACTGATCAGCGCGATATCGCAGCTCGTCCCGCCGATATCGACGGTAATCAGATCGCTCTCACCATTCGCCTCGCCCTCGCCGAGCCCGCCGACGACACCGCCCGCCGGGCCGGAAAGGAACAGCCGCACCGGCCGGCGCCTGGCGACCGCCGCGCCCGCGAGGCCGCCGCGCGACTGCATCACCCTAAGCGGCGCGCTGACGTTTTCCGCCACCAGGGCGTTGGAGAGATTGGCGAGATAGGCATCGACGGTCGGCTTGATATAGGCATCGAAGGCGGTGATGACCGTGCGCTCGTACTCTCTAAAGACCGGGTCGATCTCACTGGAAAGGGAGACCGGCAAATCCGGCCAACGCTGGGCAACGATCTCGCGTATCCGGCGCTCATGAGCGGGGTTCGCGAAGGAGAACAGCAGGGCCACGGCCAGGGACGTCGCGCCCTCGGCCAGAAGATGTTCCACCGCGCGGACCACGCTATCCTCGTCCAGCGGCGTAATGACCGAACCGTCGGGCCCGACGCGCTCCTTGACACCAACCCGCCGTCGTCCCGGCGCCAGGAAGACCGGCGTCTCCGGCTCCAGCCGCACGCTATACATGCGCTGGCGCATTTGCCGGCCGATCTCCAGCACGTCGCGAAAGCCCTCGGTGGTCAACAAGCCGACGACCGCGCCCTTGCGCTCCAGCACCGCGTTGGTCGCGACGGTGGTACCGTGGGAGAATACCGAGATCGCGCCAGCGGCGACGCCGTGCTCACCAATGAGACGTCGCACACCGTCGACGACAGCCTGGCTCGGGTCCGCCGGCGTGCTCGGCACTTTGAAGGCCAGTCGCGAACCGTCATCGAACACACAGGCGAAGTCGGTGAACGTGCCACCCACATCAACGCCAACCTTCAAAGAGCCTTCCGCCACGCCCATTTCCCGAAATCCATGCATTCAGCGGATATTTTATGACCTGCCACGGGTCCCGCGTCACGGGCTCATCGCGATGGCCGCGGAATCATCGCCCTTCGGTTGGTCAAGCGGGCTTCCCGACAGAAATATCAAAAAAACGACCATCTTGTCGCATTTTGGCGATTTCTATTGATCATTGGCCACGCCCATGGCTTTCTCGAAGGGACAGTCACGCCTCCGCGCGCAATTCAATCAGTATTAGGGACGAGTATGAAACCCATCGAAACGGCCGAGGACATATCCGTTCTGGCCTTTGGCTTCATGGCATCGAAGGCCCTGTTCGCCGCTCTGCACGTCGATGTATTCGGCGCCTTGGACTCAGGCCCAAAAACCGTGATTGAACTCGCCGGGGCCACCAAGGTGCCACCAACCCGCATGGCAACCCTGGTCACCGCCCTGGTCGCGGTGGGTCTGCTGGCGCGCGACGGCGAGAAGATCACCAATGGCCCGGCGAGCGCCCAGTATCTGGTACGCGACGGGGCGAACTATTTCGGCGACTATCTGCGCTTTCAGATCGACCGACAGATGTACCCGTTCATGGAACATCTGGATAAGGTTTTGGTCGGCGATTCCGACGGCGTCGAATTCGCAACCTACGCGGACTGGATGGCGGACAAGGATCAGGCGGAGTTGTTCAGCCGCTCCCAGCATTCAGGTTCATTGGGGCCGGGCGCGGTTCTGGCCAAGCGAATGGGCCTCGGGGAAGACGCGACGTCGATGCTCGATGTCGGCGGTGGGTCCGGCGCGTTCTCGATCATGTTTTGCAAGCGTTACCCCAATCTGCAGGCGACGGTGCTGGATTTTCCCAATGTCATCGAGGTCGGCAAGCGCTTCGTCGCCGAGGAAAAGATGCAAGATCGCGTCGACTTCCTGGCCGCCGATGGCACCACGGCGAATTGGCCGGATGGCCAGGACGTGGTGCTGATGAGCTATCTGTTCTCGGGCGTCCCGGAACAGGCGATCCCCGATCTCTGCGCACAGGCGTATCGGGTGCTGAAGCCCGGCGGTCTCGTGGCGGTGCACGACTTCATGGTCGGCAATGACCGTTCCGGCCCACCGCTCGCCGCGCTCTGGCAGCTCCAGCATATGGTCTACACGCCCGACGGCGTGGGTTTGACCCCAATGTTCGTCGAGGATGCCTTGCGCGACGCCGGCTTCGAGATCGATCAGTCCGCGGATCTGATCCCTGGAATGACCCAGGCCATGGTCGCCCGCAAGCCAACCTGATACCGAGCCCTCGCCGGCCGAACTTCGTGGTGGCGAGACTTACCGTTGATTCCTTTCCCAACATCCCCGAAGATGTCGAAAGAAGAACAATATGTCGAAAAATCGACGAGAATGCTGGGGGCATTCGCCGATCCCACCTAGGGAAAGCCCAAGGGAACAACCAAGGGATCGGCAAATCAAAACGAACTGGGAGATACACATGTCCAAGAAACAACTGCTGGGGTCGCTCTGGGCGGAGGGGAAAATCTCGCGCCGCGACTTCATGGCGGGCGCCGCCGCGATCGGTTTGACCGCGAGCTCGGCGACCGCGCTCATGTCCTCCAGCGCCAAGGCCGCGACCCCGAAGAAGGGCGGCCGCTATCGCATGGGCCTGGGTCATGGTTCGACCACGGACTCGTTCGACCCGGCGACCTATGAAAACGGTTTCGCGACGAACCTTGTGTTCACGCATATGAATCACCTGACCGAGGTGAACAATGACGGCTCGCTGATTCCGGAGCTCGCCGCGAGTTGGGAGCCCTCTTCCGACGCGCGCACCTGGACCTTCAAGCTGCGCAAGGGCGTTGAGTTCCACAACGGCAAAACGATGGACGCCGACGACGTTCTGGCCTCGATCAATCATCACCGGGGCAAAGATACCAAGTCCGGCGCCAAGGGCATCCTCGACCCGATCGAGGCGATCAAGAAGGACGGCAACGACACCGTCGTGTTCTCGCTGAAGGACGGCAACGCCGACTTCCCGTTCCTGGTCTCCGACTATCACCTCGCGATTTTCCCGTCCAAGGACGACAAGATCATCTGGGAAGGCGGCATCGGCACCGGCCCCTATAAGGTCGAGAGCTATGAGCCGGGCGTCCGCGCGTTCCTGACCAAGAATCCGAATTACTGGAAAGAAGGCCGAGGCCATTTCGACGAGGTCGAAATGCTGTCGATCATCGACGGCAACGCGCGCCAGAATGCCCTGACCACCGGCGAGGTCGATGCCATTGACCGGGTCGCGACCAAGACCGTGCGCCTGCTGGCCAGGGTCAAGGGCGTGAAGATCCAGGAATCGACCGGCACCCTGCATTACACTTTCCCGATGGATACCCGCGTGGCGCCGTTCGACAATGTCGACGTTCGCCTGGCGCTGAAATACGCCATGGACCGCGAGGAAATCCTGAAGAAGGTGCTGCATGGCCACGGCGCGCTGGGTAACGATCATCCGATCTCGACTTCCAACCGCTTCCACGCCGGCGGTCTGGCCCAGCGGACCTACGATCCGGACAAGGCCAAGCACCACCTCAAGAAAGCCGGCGCCGAGGGACTGACGGTCAGCCTCAGCGCCGCCGATGCCGCGTTTGGCGGCGCGGTCGACGCGGCGGTCCTTTACAAGGAGCACGCGGCCAAGGCGGGGATCAACATCGATCTGATCCGCGAGCCGAATGACGGCTACTGGTCGAAC
>JADHLJ010000143.1 GCA_016780745.1 Alphaproteobacteria bacterium
GAGATGGGGTGAGTCACGCCTTGACCATCCACACGGCCGTGTCGTGAAAGACCGCGCCACCGTTGGGCGGGCCCGGGTCGGCGCTGACCAAGGCGTTGATCCCAATGCCTTCCTCGAAGGCGGCATTGGGCCACACGCTCTCGACGACGACGACGCCCGGCTGAACACCATCGAACAATTTGGCGTGCAGAACCACACTGCCTTGCTGATTGCCGAGTCGGACACGGTCACCTTCGGCGATGTCGAGCCGGTCCGCCGCCTCGGGATGGACCATGACGGTCGGTCTGCCCTCGCGGCGTTTGCTGGTTGGCGTTTCGGTAAAGCTGGTGTTGAGGTAATTGCGCGCGGGCGAGGTAATCATGCGGAACGGTCGATCCTCCGTCGCTTCATCGATGGTCCGGCAATGATCTGGCATCGCCGGCAACAGGTGACCAAGCGGTCCCATCGCGGACCAATCCGCCTGGAAGCGGAACTTGCCGCTGGGCGTCGGGAACCCGTTGAGGAAATGCGAATCCTCGAAGTTCGGTTGGATGTCATGCCATTTTTTCTCGAGGATCTCGTCGGCGCTTGGCCATCCCGAGTCCTTCAAGGTGCGGTCGACCAACTCCCATTCCGTCATGTTAAAGCCTGGATGTTCGGCGCCGAGTCGCTTGGCGAGTTCGCAATGCACCCAATGGTTCGAGCGGGTCTCACCGGGCGCCTCGATCACCGCGCGATGGACCTGGATGTGCATTTGACCACCGGCTTGATAGATGTCGTCATGTTCCAGGAAGGTCGTCGCCGGCAGCACGACATCGGCGTGTTGCGCGGTTTCGGTCATGAATTGCTCATGCACGCAAAGGAACAGGTCGTCCCGCCGCAGACCTCGAAGCACCCGATGGGTGTCCGGCGCCACGGCCGCCGGGTTGGTGTTCTGGATAAGCATCGCGGTGACCGGCGGGCCCTTGGCGACCGTCTCGTCTTCGCCGGTTAGCACCGCGCCGATCCTCGACATATCCAGGACGCGGATCGAGGGGTCGATGGCGTCGGCGCCTTCGATCATCGACTTGTCCCATTTGTAGACGATGCGGTTCGACCAGAACGCGCCGCCGCCGCGATGCAAGAACTTACCGCCGACCGCGGCGATGGACGCGACCGCGTGGACCTGGCTGGGCCCGTTGCGAGAGCGTGAGAAACCATAGCCGATCCGGATATAGGTTCGCGGCGTGGCGCCGATACGTTTCGCCAGTGCCTCGATCTGGTTTGCCGGCACGCCGCTGATTTCCTCCGCCCAGGCCGGCGTTCTGGTGCGAACATGGTCCTCGAGGTCGCGCCAGTTATCGGTGTAACGCTCCATGTAGTCGCGATCGGCGAGGCCGTCGCGGAACAGGACATGGATGATCGCGGTAGCGACCGCGCCGTCGGTGCCCGGCTTGACCAAAACCAGCTCGTCGGCGACCTCCGCGGTCGGGCTACGGTAGGCATCGACGACAACGAAACGCGCGCCGCGTTGTTTGCGGGCCTTGGTTACGTGGGTCATGACATTGACCTGGGTCGAGACCGGGTTTCCGCCCCACATGATGATGAGGTCCGAGTCGGCCAGTTCGCGCGGGTCCGGCCCCATTGGCCCACCGGCGCCGCCGGCCCAGCCGTTGCTGACAAGGTCGGTGCAGATATTCGCCGCCTGCCGGGAATACTTCATGACATGGCGCAGCCGTTGCAGACCGTCCCGCTGAACGAAACCCATGGTCCCGGCGAAGAAATACGGCCAGACCGTCTCGCTTCCATATTCCGAGGCCTTGGCCTTAAAGGCCTCGGCGACCCGGTCCAATGCCTCGTCCCAGGATGCTTCGGCGAATTTTCCCTCGCCCTTGGCGCCGACCCGGATGAGCGGTTTCATCAAGCGATCGGGGTGATGCACCCTCTCGGCGTAGCGGGCGACCTTGGCGCAGATCACGCCCTGGGTGTAGTTGTTGGTATCGGCGCCGCGCACCCGTCCAATCGTGCGGTCATTCAAGCGTTCGATCTCCAGCGCGCAAGCGCTGGGGCAATCATGAGGGCAGACGGAGTGTCGATAGTCGAGTGGCATGGTGAATATCCCGTGATCGCGAGCCGAGAGGATAGGCGCGGCGCCGAGGTCTGGCAATGTGGACAGGGCGCGGCCCCCCGGTTTGCCGAGCACTCCCATGCAATGAAGGTTTAGGGAGCGGCATGGATTATCTCGCCGTTTTTACCTCCGCTTTCCTCGCCGCCACGGTGCTGCCGGCGGCCTCGGAAGTGATCTTGGCGGGAACCGCCAGCGTCGAAGGGGCCGATGTCTTCGATTTGCTGTTGGTCGCGAGCGCCGGCAACACGCTGGGATCGGTGGTGAATTGGCTGTTGGGCAGGTTCCTGTCGGTTTGGCGCGACCGCTCGTGGTTCCCGATAAAACCGGACGCGTTGGCCCGGGCGACCGGCTGGTTCAGCCGCTTTGGCGTCTGGACCTTGCTGTTAGCGTGGGTGCCGGTGCTCGGGGACCCCCTAACCGTGGTCGCGGGGGCCTTGCGGGTGAATTTCTGGCTGTTCCTGGCATTGGTCGCACTCGGCAAGACAGCGCGTTATGCCGCGGTTCTGGGGATTGTTGATATCGTTGGCTGATCAGCGCGCCATCTCAACTTTATCGATCGCCGAAGCGGGAATACGCAACATCGCCGCGCCGCGCCCAGGCGCTTGGCCATCGCTTGTTGTTGCTGGACCTCCTTCTGGGTCAGTCGGCGCCAGCGGGGCGTCACGCCCTTGGTGCGGATATGAACCACTACCGACCGATTGCCGGAGGCGACTTTCCAGGGGCGAAGGTTCATCAGGAAATGGGCCGTCATCGTCGCCTCGAAACTAGGACGGATGGTTCGAGGGAACGCTAGCACGGGAAAATTTCGGCTGACCAGTCCCCGACCGGGATGAAAGTTCAGTCGATATCGATCCGATAGAAATTCGCCGCGTTGCGCCGGAAGAACCGGTCCCGTTCATCCATCGAAAGATCTTTCAGGATCTCCAGCATGCCTTCGAGCTGCGCCTTGTAGCCGATGCGAAGACCCGCGACCGGGAAGTTCGAGGCCCACATGCAACGCTCGACCCCAAAGATCTCGACCGCTTCCAGGACGACACCGCGATTTCCCTCCACCGTCCAGGCGGCGTCTTTCAGACCGAGTTCCGAGACCTTGAGCATGACGTTCGGTAGCACGGCGATCGCCTTCATCGCCTCGCGCCAAGCCGTTATTCCGTCATCGCTTCGATCCCAGGGAAAGCCCGTGTGATTCAGCACGACCGGCAGATTGGGGTGCGCGGCGATGGCCTCGGCGGCCTCGTGAAGATGCCAGAACGGGACCCTGAGATCATAGGTAAGGCCGAGCTCATCCAGCAGTGCCAGGCCCTTTCGCCAGGCCGGATCCTGGATGGTTCCCGGCGCGCCCGGGGTCATGGTCTCGGGGCTAAGCGAGGTTACCGGCTTGGACCGCACGCCCCGGAACATCGGGTATTCCATATGCCCGCGAAGCACGGCCTCGCAGTTATCGGCGGCCAGCCAGACATGCCCGACAATGGCGCTGGGAAGGCCGTGGGCGGTGTTAAGCTCGTCCAGCCAAGCGGTTTCCGCGACCTGGCGCTCGCGGTCCCATTCCGCTTCCACGTGGACTGTCGCGACGATCTCAAAGTCCTCGGCGTCGCGCCGATAATCGTCTGGCAAATAGTTCTTTTTCAGGGCCGAGTAGTCACCGAGGAAGAAGTGCTTTTCCTCATGGTCCGCGAGCCAGGGATAGTAGTTGCGGTCCAGATCCCAGAAATGGTGATGCGCGTCGATAATCTTCATGAGGGCGTCCAGTCGCTTACGCGGTTGCGTCGGAGAGCCCGCGTGACGCGGCGGACTCGCGCTTTTGTTCCCGGCGAGTGTTGAGGCTCAAGATCGAGTGAACCGTAAGCACGACGATGATCACAGCGCCGCCGATTATGGTTTGCAAAGGCGGCTGTTCGGCGACCGCGAGCCATACCCAAAGCGGGCCGAGGATCGTTTCGAGCAAGATAATCAGACTGACCTCCGCGGCCGGTATGTGGTTGGGGGCTCGGGTCAAAAGCGCGAAGGAAAGCGGTAGCAGCACCACGCCGAGAATCGCGATCAGCCCGAACTGTCTCGGATCGAGATAAAGGTCGGTCGCCATGAACATCCCGATCGCCATGATGAACAGGCCCGCCACCGCGATCGCGGGCGACATATCCACCGGCCTTCCGAGCCGCACCAACACGAAGTGAACACCCAGGCCGACGGCGCTGATCAAGGCCGCGACATTGCCGAACATGCTGCCGCCACCGATGTCTCCAATGAACACGAGGGCGACGCCCCCAGCCGATACAACGATGGCAATCCACGTGCGCATGGGCACCCGTTCGCGCAGGAATAGGACAGAGAACAATGCCGCGAAAAGCGGCGCCGTGGCGATGATCACTAATGTGTTGGCGACCGATGTGCTCTGCACCGATAACTGAAAGAACACGTTGTTGAGCGCGAAAAGAATCGCGATCAGCACCCCAAGCCACCCGATCGCGAAGGTTCGGGAGAAAAGCCGATAGCCAAAGCGTAGCGACAGGATCAAGAACATCCCGACCATCATCAAGCCACCGCGCCAAGCGATGAACGTCCAGGGATCCGCGTCCACGAGGCGAATGATCAACGTGTCCGGCGACAGCAGGAGAACGCCAAGCACTCCCAAGGTCAGCCCCTTGGCGTGATTGGTCGTGGGGGCCTGAGTGGTCATTCGTTCGAGTATCCAGGTCATGCCCGAGCGGTTCGCCCAGGCGTAGGTCATCCTAACCACGCTAGCCGGTCCTCGCCATCACCTTGACGGGGGCTTCGAGCCGGTCTTGAAATCGGAAATCCGAGCGGTGTGCATCAGGATTCGGCAACGCGCGGCCAACACATCGCTGGTTTGGCGGGCCTGGTCGATCACCGCGTCCGCCTCATCATAATGGCACGTCGCCAATAGCAGTCTCGCTCGCCAGAAGAGTTCCTGCTCACGAGGCAGCCCCGCGTCGCGAGCCTTGTCCAGCGCGACAAGAGCGCCAAGATGGTCCTTGATTTGGAAACGCGATTGAGCGAGCGCGAACCATAAGGTGACGTCCACGGGGCCTAGGAAGGCGGCCCATGAGAGCATTCGCGCCGCGCGGGAAAAATCGCCCAGCCCCATGAAAACTTCGCCGATTCTTCGCGTGTCCGGTCCATTTCCGATGGTCAAGGGCACCGCGTGACGTGCTATTGCGCGGCGCTGGGCCGCGACCTTGTTCTTGTCGAGACCGCTCAGCATATTCCGCCAGCCCGACACGAATAGAGGGTTTAGGCGAATAGCCCAGACCGCGAGCTTCGATGCATGCCACGACCCCGATCGGGCGCAAAGGGTGAAGCCATCACAGGTCGCGGCTTGGGAGGCGGGGTTGAACACAATTTCATGACGCAAGAGCTCGAAGGCTTTCTGGTTATCTCCCGCGCGCGCCGCCGCTACGGCCTGGTCGTGCCAACTCTTCTGATTCACGCGATCCATCACGTGTCGCTCCCGGTCGTCGCGGAGATCCGAAAGACATTCGCGTCGATGGTTTCAATTCGGTTTCCTTGGCGCTCGCCAAGGGCCTCGCTCAGCGCCGCCAACCGGCGCGAAAGATCTGGTTCGGTCACCGACATTTGGTCAAGCTGACGCTGACTTGCTCGGAAAGACTGGAACGAGGGTTCCCGATGGCTGGCCTCTCGTGTCGACGGAAGGGTCCGCGATAAACCAATGAGGGCGCGAACGACGTTGTCCGACGCCAACTCGCCCGGTTGAAAGTGGAGATGGTCGCGGATCGCGTCGGTTTCGAAACTCCAGGCATTCCGTTGCCCGACAAGCGCGCGCGCGGCCGACTTCGGTTCCGTGTGAATCTCGCCAACTTTGTTCGAAAGATATTTTTGCGACCACTCGCTTTCGGGATCCGGGGTTAAGCCGATGACGCGCGCGCCGAGCAGATACCCTTCCAACCCAGTCGTGCAGCTTGTGTGGACCAAGGCATCCGCGGCGCGGATCCAAGCCAGGTGCCGGTTGTCCTCGACGATGACCACCTGATCGTCATCGGCATAGGCGTCACGCCAGGAATCTGGGTTTTCCGCGGGGTGAGGCCTTACGACGATCTTGCGATCCGGCGCGCGGTCTTGAATCTCCGCGATGAAATGGGCTATCGCTTCTAGGTTTCGCGCCTCGAACTCACAGAGATCGTGAAACTTTCGCATGCTAATGGGATCGGTCGGATCGACGGCCTGGATCGAGACGCAGCGGCGAAAATAGTTGTACGAATCTTGATCGTGAGGGTTGATCGCGCCGAAATTCGTGTTCACCAGAATGAACGCCCCCATGGTTTCACGGAGAGTGCGCGAGACGTTTTCGATAGCGGCATCGGCTGGCGCCCGCAGCAAATCCACCCTGGGGTTACCGGTAACCGCGATCCGATCGCTTGAAACCCCGATGTCTCTCTCAAGGAAGTTTTTTTGATTATTGCCTTGAGCCAGGAATAGATCGCAATGGCGAACCACGCGGTTGTCGTGCAAACGCTTTCCAGAGTTATCGACGAGCCCAAACAATTCCTCGTCGATCACGACCGTGCGATGCCCCGCCAATCGCGCTGCCCGCATATTCGCGACTTGAGGCATGTTCATGCCCTTGAACAAGGCAATGCCAGGTTTGAGGGCGGCGAAATTCCTCGCGAACCATAACTGTTGGCCGATCCACACCTCGGCGCCCCGGGTCGAAAGTTGGATCGCCATGAGAAGTCGAGCGTTCAACTCGCGGCCCGCGTCCTCCACTAAAAAATAGAAGGCGCGTCCCGCGAGATCGAACTTGGGAAGAGGCGTGGACCCGCCCCCCGTTTCCGTCTCGGCCTCCTTGGTCATGCGGAACGCCTTTGTTAGGTTTTCGCTTTTAAAGGTGCGGTTTACTCTCGTTCCATGGTTGGCGTCCAGAATGGCCGTCGCCGGTTGACACCGGTATCCGCGCTCAGTATGTTCCGCTGCCTCACAGTAAAAGAGCCGGATGAGATACGATCATGAAGGTCGCCAATTCGCTTAAGACCCTGAAGTTACGGGATCGCAATTGCCGCATTGTTCGCCGCAAGGGCCGCGTGTACGTGATAAACAAGGTGAATCCGCGGTTCAAGGCGCGCCAGGGTTAAAGCCTGGCGCTGATTACCGTGTTCACTAGAGATCGGGCGGCCGTCAAATGACGTGCTGCCTTTTGTCGTTCGGCTAATCTCCTATTGAAACTAGTTCCGGCACTGGAAGGTTAGCGACGATTCGCGGCGCTCGGTTTATGGTAGGTTTCGCGGGTGTCGTTATTCGTCACGGACACCGGATATGGGGGCGCGATCATGCTGATGCCAAAACCCGATGAGGCGGTCCTTGCCAAGCGCGGCGAGATTATCGCGGCGTTGCGCGAGATCGTGCCGGGCGAAGGGGTGATCGCGGAAGAAGACGAGATGCGGGTCTACGAGTCCGACGGGCTCTCGGCCTATCGTCAGATGCCGATGATCGTGGTCTTGCCGGAGACTACTGAACAAGTCGCCGAGATTCTGCGCTATTGCCATGCCGAAGAGGTCAAGGTTGTCCCACGGGGCGCGGGTACATCGCTCTCGGGCGGGGCCCTGCCGTTGGCGGACGCGGTGCTGCTCGGGCTCGGCAAGTTCAATCGGATCCTCGACGTCGATTTCGAGAACCGCGCCGTCGTCACCCAGCCCGGCGTCACCAATCTCGGCATTACCCACGCGGTTCAAGATCAAGGCTTCTATTACGCGCCGGACCCGTCCAGCCAGATTGCCTGCTCGATCGGCGGCAATATCGCCGAGAACTCCGGCGGTGTGCATTGTCTGAAATACGGGCTGACCACCAATAACGTGCTGGGTATCGAGTTTGTCACCATCGAGGGCGAGGTGATTCGGATCGGCGGCAAGCATCTCGACGCCGAGGGGTATGATCTGCTCGGTCTGATGACGGGCTCCGAGGGTCTATTGGGCGTCGTGACCGAAGTCACCGTCCGCATCCTGCGGAAACCAGCCACCGCTCGGGCTCTGCTGGTCGGCTTCGCGTCAAGCGAGGCGGCGGGAACCTGTGTCGCCGAGATCATCGGCGCCGGTGTGATCCCTGGCGGCATGGAAATGATGGACAATCCCGCGATCAACGCGGCCGAGGACTTTGTCGGCACCGGCTATCCGCGTGACGCGGCGGCGCTTCTCATTGTCGAGTTGGACGGCCCGGAGGTCGAGGTCGATTATCTGATCGGCCGGGTTCGCGAGATCGCCGAGGCCAATGGCGCGACGTCGCTTCGGGTCAGCGAAAGCGAGGACGAGCGCAACGCTTTCTGGGCCGGGCGAAAATCGGCGTTTCCAGCGGTGGGACGAATCTCGCCGGACTATATGTGCATGGACGGTACGATCCCCCGCAAGATGCTCCCGGAAATTCTGCGCCGGATGAGCTCGCTTTCCGAGAAGCACGGCTTGCGAGTGGCCAATGTCTTTCACGCGGGCGACGGTAACTTGCATCCGTTGATCCTGTTCGACGCCAATCAACCCGGCGAGCTTGAAACCGCGGAGGCTTTCGGCGGCGATATTCTGAAGGCCTGTGTTGAGCTCGGCGGCGTGCTGACCGGCGAGCATGGTGTCGGAATCGAAAAGCGCGACCTGATGGGGGAGATGTTCACCGAGGTCGACCTCGACCAGCAACAACGCGTCAAATGCGCCTTCGACGCCAAGGGGCTACTCAACCCGGGCAAGGTGTTTCCCAAGTTGCATCGCTGCGCCGAGCTTGGCCGCATGGTTGTCCATCAAGGCAAGATGCCGTTTCCGGATATTCCGAGGTTTTGATGGTGGATCGCTCGCCCTTGTCGAATTCTGGTCGGTCATTCCGGCCCATCGTCGCGCCATTGTTAACCGTCGCCCCAGCGGAAGCTGGGGCTCAATGTCGTTTCCGGCGTCGGGACGGCGGTGCAATAGCCCCAGCTTTCGCTGGGGCGACGGGCTATTGAGTGAGGTCCCTTTAATGGCGTCGACATTTCAACCCACCGATGACTCCCAAGTCTTGGACGCCGTCACCTGGGCGCTTGCCGAGGTGGCGCCGCTGGAGATTGTCGGGCGGGGTAGCAAGCGTGGGTTGGGCCGCAATTTCCAGGCCGATCACTCGCTTGATCTGTCCGGCTTGTCGGGGATCAATTTCTATGAGCCCGAGGAGCTTATTCTCTCGGCGAAACCCGCGACGCCGATGGCCGAGATAGAGGCGGCGCTGGCGGAGCGGGGGCAGATGTTGGCCTTCGAGCCCATGGATATGCGGCCGATCCTCGGCATGGGAGCGGGCGAGGGAAGCATCGGCGGGGTCTTCGCGTGCAATCTCTCCGGACCGCGGCGCGTTAAGTCCGGCGCGGCGCGTGATCACTTGCTTGGGTTCAACGCGGTATCCGGACGGGCCGAGGCGTTCAAGTCCGGCGGCCGGGTGGTGAAGAACGTCACCGGTTACGATCTGTCCAAACTTATCACCGGGTCTCACGGGACACTGGCGGTGATGACGGAGCTGACCTTCAAGGTGCTACCGGCGCCGGAGAAAACCTACACCGTGCTGGTGAGTGGGCTTGACGGCGCGGCGGCGACCCGGGCCATGGCGGCGGCGATGAACTCCGCCCACGAAGTTGCCGGCGCGGCGTTTTTGCCGGCCGCGCTCGCGGGGCGGTCGGATGTCTCCTACGTGCAAGGAGCAGGATCGTCGATCACCGCGCTTCGCCTGGAAGGCTTTGGCCCCTCGGTCGAACAACGTTGTCGGGAATTGCGCGAGGAATTGGCGGAATTCGGCGCGCTTGAAGAGCTCCATAGCCATAACTCGATCCGCTTCTGGACGGAGATACGTGACGCGACTTGTTTGACCGCGCCGGCGGATAGACTGATCTGGCGCCTCTCGGTGCCGCCCACGGCCGGGCACCAAGTTTTGGCCACGCTGTCCGAGAGCTTGGGGGCGAAGGGTTTTCTGGATTGGTCCGGCGGGCTGGTCTGGCTTTCGCTGCCACCCAGCGGTGACGCCGCGCATGAACCGGTAAGAGCATCGATCGCGCCCCATGGTGGGCACGCCACGTTGGTTCGCGCGTCCGCCGACACTCGAGCCTCGGTTCCGGTGTTTCAGCCGCAACCGGCGCCGCTCGCCGCTCTGTCGGCGCGAGTGAAGGACAGTTTCGATCCCAAACGGATCTTGAATCCAGGCCGCATGGTCGCCGGCAGTTAGCAGGGAAACCGATGCAGACCCATTTCACCCTGGCGCAGCTCGCCGACCCGGATATTAAAGCCGCCGATACGATCCTCAGATCCTGCGTGCATTGCGGCTTCTGCACCGCCACCTGTCCGACCTTCGTATTGCTGGGCGATGAACTCGACAGCCCGAGGGGGCGGATCTATCTGATAAAAGACATGCTGGAGAACGATCGGCCCGCAACGGCCCGGGTGGCCAAGCACCTCGATCGCTGTCTCTCCTGCCTGTCCTGCATGAGCACATGCCCCTCCGGCGTGAATTACATGCATCTGGTGGATCACGCGCGAAGGCGGGTGGAGGAGACCTTCAAACGTCCCTTGCTCGATCGCGGCCTGCGAGCACTGCTTGCCAAGATCCTGCCGTCTCCGACGCTGTTTCGCGCCGCCTTGGCCGGCGCCTGGCTCGCCAAGCCGCTGGCGCCGGTCGTGGGCGGCCTCCTGGGGGGACGGGCCGGAGCGATGCTTAAACTGGCGCCGGCGGCGATCCCGTCTCCGAGCCCGGTCGATAAACCCCAAGTTTTCCCCGCCGAGG
>JADHLJ010000144.1 GCA_016780745.1 Alphaproteobacteria bacterium
AAGGAATTTTACTTCCAGGCCTATCGAGTTGACGGATCGGAGGTTTTTTTCAAGCCCCGAGTTGATACGGTATAGCAGCAGTACCGCGGGCGCCGACCCACTCGCGTCAGGCCCGTTCAAGCTTGCCGGATTGACCGATGGTGGCATTGCCGTGGCATGGACCGAACAGGACACGCCAAACGGAAACTACGAGACCTACAGCATGGTTTATTCGCCGGACGCGAATTGCACGGTTCCGGCCGGAACAAACGGCAACGACACGATTTTCGGATGCGCCGGCGATGATTCGATTCTGGGCCTCGACGGGAACGACCATATCGTCGGCGACGCCGGCAACGACACGATCACCGGCGGGCGTGGCAATGACACGATTTATGGCGCCAGCGGCGACGACTACATCATAAACGACAATGGTCACGCGCTGGTCTACGGCGGATCCGGTAACGATTTCATCAATACGGGCGGCGGAGGTGTCAGCGTCGACCTTGTCTATGGCGATGCCGGCAATGACCATGTCGCCGCCGGAAACGGTAACGATACGGTGTTCGGTGGAAGCGGTAATGATTTGCTAGAGGGGGTGTTCGGCGAGGACAAACTCTGGGGCGGTGATGGTGACGATACGCTGATCGCGTTCGCGAACGGGCATATCTACGCCACGGATGACGACTTTCTGGCGGGCGGTGATGGCAACGACCTTCTGATCGGGGCGGCCGGTGATGATGAAATCGGCGGCGGTAATGGCGCCGATACGCTGCGAGGCAATGACGGTGACGACTTTGTGGATGGATATATCGGAAACGATCAAGTATCCGGCGGCGCCGGCAACGATACCATTCTCGGCGGCAACGGTAACGACTTCATGCACGGCGGGTCTGGTGACGACACGTTTTACGGCGGCAACGGGAACGATACTATTTTGAACGATTCCGGTGATGCTTTTGTCGAAGGCGGATATGGCGACGATTACATCAATACCGGGGGCGGGGGCGTAAGCATCGACCTGATCTATGGCGGTCCCGGCAACGATACCGTGGGTGCTGGAAATGGCAACGATACTGTCTTCGGACAAGCTGGAAATGATCATATCCTTGGCCTCGCCGGCTCCGACATCATCTCGGGAGGTGAAGGTTCCGATACCATCGAAGGTTTTGGTTTTTGGCAATATGCCGATACGAGCGCGGATACGTTGGATGGAGGAAACGGGTCGGATCTCATCATGGGCGCGGCCGGTGGTGACTTGATCTATGGCGGCGGCGGCGTCGACCATATTGAAGGTCATGACGGCGACGATTTGATCCATGGAGGGGATGGCGCCGATTATGTCGCGGCGGGTAACGGCGACGATACCGTCAGTGGTGAAGCTGGAAACGATGTCCTGATAGGAGGGGCCGGCGCCGACCAATTTTCCTTCTCGACTGGTGATGGCGCCGACAATGTAACGGACTTCGCGGATGGTACCGACGGTCTGTTCCTGGATGGGCGGGTAAACGCCGGAAACATTGGCACTTACCTTACCGAGGTGAATGGAAACGCCACGTTCGACTTTGGCGGTGGTGACGTCATCACCCTAACCGGAGTGTCTCAAACCAATATCACCATGGCGGATATTCTCGGCTAATTCTCGGTCCGTGTCGCGAGACCGCGCAACGCCAGCCACATCAGCGCGGTCGCCATGACGCAATAACCGGCGAAGATGGCCGCGATGCTTTCCATCGTCATGGGGGCATCCATCATCGCTCCCATGACCGGCGGGCCGAGGGCCGAGGCGAGGACGGAGAACGATACGATCAAAGAGCGGATCGCGCCGATATGTCCAACGCCGTAGATCTCGGCCCATAGCGCCGCGAGCCCGGTATAGTTGATGCCGACATTGACTCCGAGCAGGAACAAGTACGGCCAAGCCCAGAAGGCGTGGTCGAACGTTGCGATGATCAGTAACGCTCCGATCATCGGAACCAGAAACATCGGTATTACCCGAACCGCCGTGATGCGGTCGATCAAAGGGCCGGCGAGAAGGCCAGCGATCAATGACCCAACCGCGTAGCCCCAGTAATTTCCGGTGATCCAAGCCGCGCTCCACCCCTTGGCCTCGGCCAGGGCGAGATGGTGAAAGAATAGCGCGGTGCCGATTACCGATGGGGCCATGACGGCGGGCATGAGAAGATAGAACCGCCAGTGCCCGAGAACCTCGCGCCGGGTCCAGGACCGTGCCTCGACTCGTGGCTCGCTCGCGGTGTTCGTCCCGCCGCCGGCCACTTTCGGGGAGACAATGTCACCCACGCCGGCCTTCCACGCCGGGCGGCGCAGCAGCCAGACAATGATCGGCAAGATCAGGACCACGAGAACCAGGCCGGAAGCGGCATAGGTCTCGCGCCAGCCGATGGAGGCGATGCCGGCGACCACCAGGAACGGCAGCACCGACTCGCCGGCCGCGAAGCCGAGCGTCGCGAGCGCCACCGCCTTGCCGCGCCCGGCGCTAAAATAGCGCGCCATGGTGGTCACCGAGATATGGCTGCTGAGGCCTTGCCCGCTTTGCCGTAGAAAGAAGATCGCGGCGACCAACAACGCGACATGCGGCACGGCGGCCATAAACAGCGTCGCGCCGACCAGCGCCGCGAACACCGTCAGCGTATAGGGCGCGAGCTTGAACCGATCGATCAGAGCCCCGGTCCAGGGCAGGCACAACGCGCTCAACAAGGTGCCCGCCATATAGATCCCGCCCCAACCGGTATGGGAAAGTCCGAAGGTCTCGCGGATCGATGGTCCGAAGGTACCGATGAAGAAGGTTTGTCCGACGCTCGACGCGAAGGTCATGGTGAAGCCGAAGCCGAGCAACACCGGATGGGCCGCCACGAACGCGCGATAACCTGTGGCGGTCATGACGACCCCTTTTCAGCGAATACGACACGCGGGACGTGGCGGGTCACCGGAAAACTAAAGGCTTGCGATAAACGCGTCCACCGCCGCCGGTCCCGTGAGGTGATGAACCGTCACATGGGGTGGCGCCTTGTCGAGCATCTCGAGAATCTCAGGGCGCAAATTGCTTCGGTACCCAATGATCCACCTCAGGAATTCCCAGTCGATACCCTCCGGGCATCCCTCGGCCATGTCCGGGCGAACCCGTCCGAAATGTGTCATCACGCGTTTGGCGATACGAAACAGACAGAGCGGAACGGGAAAATCCAGAAAGATCACCGTATCCGCCCGGGCGATCCGAAGATCGAAGGAGGATGAGTGATTGCCTTCGAAGATCCACCGGTCGCCCTGGATCACCTCCGATATGAGGCGACGAGTCTCCTCGCGGGGCCGGTTGACCCAGCCGGATGTCCAGAAAATCTGGTCGAGATGGGTAACCGGAAGCTTGGTATGCTTGGCGAGGCGCCCGGCCAAGGTTGATTTTCCCGCGCCGGAACAGCCGACGATCATCACGCGTTCCACGAGATCCCTCTTGCCCTGCCCAGGACTTGGTTATCTTGAATTGTCATGAGGGACAATGTTTAGCGTGACATCCGCAAGGCATCATGTGCTCTAGACCTCAAGACGTTCTGGGGAGTTTGTCCTGAAAACACATGCCGGTTCCTGCCATTGCGGCGCCATCAGATTCGAGATCGATAGCGATCTCGCGGCATTCACCAAATGCGACTGCACGCTTTGCGTCAAGAAGAACGCGGTCATGGTGAAGGTTCATGAGGACCGGTTCCGCTTGCTCGCGGGCGAGGATCAGCTGGGGCTGTATCAATGGAACACCGGGGTCGCCAAGCACCATTTCTGCAGGCACTGCGGCATCTATACTTTTCATCGCAAGCGGGTGACGCCGGATTTCCTGGGGATCAACGTGTTCTGTCTTGATGACGCCGAGATCTCGGGCGTTCCGATTGTCGAGGTCGATGGCATTACGATGACAACCTAGGCGCGCGGCGGCCCCCCTGGCGTTGGGTCCGCCGCCGTGGCCTGCTTTCAGAGTATGTTGTGAGCTGGCCCATACGGAAATCCGGTGATGTTCTCGGGGCCATCCTCTCCCAAAACCACGATGTCATGTTCGCGATAGCCGCCGGCGCCGGGCTGGCCCTCGGGAATACGCAGCATCGGCTCCATCGAGAGCACCATGCCGGGTTCAAGAACCGTGTCGATATCCTCGCGCAGTTCCAGCCCCGCCTCGCGTCCGTAGTAGTGGCTCAAGAGGCCGAAGGAATGGCCGTATCCAAAGGACCGAAACCGGAGAAGATCGCGTTCCGCGAGAAACGCGTTGAGCCGCTCGCAGATCTCCGAGCATCGGGCACCGACCTTAATCAGGGACAGGCCCAACTCGTGCGCGGCGACATTGGCTTGCCAGATCTCAAGCGAGCGTTGGTCGGGCTCGCCGAGAAACAGAGTACGCTCAAGCGCGGTGTAGTAGCCCGAGATCATCGGGAAGGTATTGAGGCTCAATATATCGCCAGGCTCTATTCGGCGGGTTGTGACGGGGTTGTGCGCGCCATCGGTGTTGATCCCCGACTGCAGCCAGACCCAGCTATCGCGAATCTCGCTATCCGGGAATGACCGCGCGATTTCCAACTCCATGGCACCGCGGGCGGCCATGGCGACGTCGATCTCGCGGACGCCCGCCCGGGTCGCCGCGACCGCCGCCGCGCCGCCGAGATCGGCGATCCGCGCGCCTTCGCGGATGAGCGCGATTTCCTCCGGTGACTTGATCATTCTTTGCCGCATCAGGGCCGGCGCGATGTCGATCACGGCGCGTGGCGCGAGAAAGCCGTCGAGACCGGCCCGGGACGCGAGGGTCATATGGTCGGCCTCGATACCGACGCGCCGATTGTCGCCGACGATACTGGCGACGGCGCGCCAGAAATTGTCGCGGCTCCAGTCGGTATAAGTGAGGGCCTCGGTGATCGAACGGCGCCCGGGTTGGCCGCCATCGATATTCGCCGATACGGTGACAGCCCGGTCCGGCGTGACGACACAGGCATAGGGCCTTCCGAACCCGCAATACAGAAAGCCAGACACGAAGGCGATGTTCTGCATCGATGTCAACATGATCGCGTCGAGGTCAAATTCGACCATGGCCAGGCGTAGTCGCGTAATGCGGGCCAGGTACTCATTACTGGAAAAAGGCAACGACGCCTTCTCGCCATTGGCGAAGGAAAAATAGTCGGGACGTTGAACAAACATGATGACCTCCTTGAAGATTCGGGCAAGGAGGGACGTCCCACCAGCCCGATGGAAGGTCCGGGCGTTCAGGACGGTTTTAAACAACGGGATGCCCAGGCGGATTAGAACGCGATCGGTTCAATCAGAATCGCGAGGCGATGTTGACCAAATCACGCATTCATCCGGCGCCAGACCAAGGAATGAGGCCCCTGGCGCTGGCTCAAGACATCCCCGGCGACGCCATCGCCGTCGTTAACTTGGAGGATTAAATCATGTAGGGCGGGGTCGGCCTTGACAATCCACGACGCCAAACATGCTGGATCCGACCAGGGATTCGCGACCCGCGCCGGACCGATGACCCGCTAAACCCCTTCGACAATCAGACCCGATCGGATCGCCATGACATCCCGATACCGGTTGACCAGGCTATAGACATAGCCGGCCTCACGGAGGCGGGTAAGCATGCCGGACATTTCTTCGTCGGGAATATGCGCGATTTCACAAATGATCACGCCGGGCCGCGAGGTGTCGAGAAACTGATCGAGAATAATCTTGTCCAGTCCCTCGGTATCGATCATCAGGAAGCCTGGATTCTCGATACCATGGTCCCTCAGCAAGCTGGCTGCCGTCTGGCATTGCACTTCGACCACCGTTGCCGGCTCGTTGAACCGCTCGCGCATCGCCAGGGTTTGAGGCGCCATCGATGACCAAGTGTCGAGGCGGAACACCGTAAGTTCGGCGGTTCCGTCGTGGCCGGCGATCGCGGCGTTAATCGGGATCACGTTTGGGGCGTCGCGGACGGTTTCCTTCAGTCGCTCGAAAACCACCGGCTGCGGTTCCAAAAGCAGGCAGGTCCATTCCGGCGACTCGATGATCCATCGATGAAATTGGTCGTCGGCGCCGCGAAGGTCATTGGCGCCGACTTGAATGAAATTGCGTTCCGGCATGGATTTCAGCACCGCTGTCACGGCGTATTGGATAAACGGATCCTGGCCGAGCAAGGTGTCGTGATAGTCCGCGATATCCGCCGGCAGCACCACCGAGGCCGGCGGGCCGGCGAGGCCGAGGCCCCGTTGCAACAGATGCAGCTCGACATTGGTCAGGTGCGCCAACCGGGTATAACGCGGACTTCCACAGAACGCCTCGAAGCGCTTGTCGAATGTAATGACGACACCATATCGCGCCAGATAAACGGCGATCCGAACCTTTTCGTCCACGGTGCGCTTATTGAAATCGGTGGTGAGCGACGTGAGCACCGCCTTGGAAGGTGGCCCCATTGCCACGCCGAGATCCGTCGCGAGTTCTTCGTTGGTTCGCCGCGCGAGCTTGTTCGCCCGTGTCGCTCGCATGATCTTCCCCCAGCTGAATCAGAGTCGCATCCGCGCGCCGGTCGGATCATAAAGTGGTCTAGCGCTGGCGATCGCCGGGATCTTCTTTCCCGCCACGGCGATTTCATAGCGCGATCCGCTGATCTCGGCCACTGTTTCGCCTGGCTCGCAGGGCACATAGCCGAGGCCGATGGCGCCGCCGAGATGGTGTCCGTAACTGCCCGAGGTGAGCCGTCCGACGACCTTGCCGTCACGCAGGATCGGCTCATTGTGATAAAGCAGCGGCTCCGGGTCGGTAAGCTGGAATTGCAACAGACGCCGGGACAGGCCTTGCTGCTTCTTGGCCAAAACCGCCTCGCGCCCAATGAAATCGCCAAAACGGCTGGCCGGTTTGTCGGTCTTGACCGCGAAACCCAGCCCGGCCTCCAGAACGTGGTCCTCGTCCGTGATGTCATGACCGAAGTGCCGGAAAGCTTTTTCGATCCGGCAGGAATCCAGCACGTGCATGCCGCAGAATTTTAGGTCCATGCCCGCGCCTTGCTCGGCGATGGCGTCGAATACGTGGGTCGCCATGTCCGAGGAGACATAAAGCTCCCAGCCCAGTTCGCCGACATAGCTCACCCGATGCGCCCGCGCGAGGCCCATGCCGATCTCGATCTCGCGCGCCGCGCCGAACGGAAATGCCTCGTTGCCGAGATCCGCCGACGTCAGTGGCGCCAGCAGATCCCGTGCCCTGGGTCCCATGACACAGATCACCGCCTCGGCGCTGGTCACGTCGGTCACGACACAATGCGCGTCATCGGGGATGTGGCGTTTCAGCCAGGAGAAATCGCGTACCGCCGAGGCGGCGGCGGTGATCACCATGAACGCGGTCTCGGACAACCGGTTCACGGTGAGATCGGCCTCGACCCCGCCCCGATTGTTCAGCCATTGGCCATAGACCAACCGGCCGGGCTCCACCGCCACGTCATTGGCCATGACTCGCTGCAGCACGGCTTCGGCGTCGCGGCCCTCGACCCGGAATTTGGCGAAGGAAGACATGTCGAACAGGCCGACATTCTCGCGCACCGCCTTGTGCTCGGCGGCGGCGTGTTGGAACCAGTTCTGGCGTTTCCAGCTGTAGTCGTATTCCGGCGTCGCGCCCGCCGCGCGCGTGGCTTCCGGCAGGAACCAATTGGCCCGCTCCCAACCCGCGGTCTCGCCAAAACACGCGCCGCGCGCCGCGATCCGGTCATGCAACGGGCTCTTGCGTACCCCGCGCGCGGTGGCGAACTGGCGATAGGGAAAGTGGTCGGCGTATAGCAGCCCGAGCGCCTCGGTGGCGCGGTGATAGAGATAGGTCTTGTTGCTCTGGAAGGGCTGCATGCGACGGATGTCGACATCCCACAGATCGAAAGGGGGCTCGCCCGCGTCCATCCATTCCGACAGCGCCTTACCCGCCCCGCCGGCGGATTGAATGCCGATCGAGTTGAAACCGCAGGCCATGTAGAAGTTCTTAAGGTCGGGCGCTTCGCCAAGAAGATACCGATCATCCGGCGTGAAGCTCTCCGGGCCGTTGAAGAAAGTCTGGATGCCGGCGGTCTCCAGGATCGGCATGCGTTTGGCGGCGGCTTCGAGGATCGGCGCGAAATGGTCGATATCCTCGGGCAATTGATCGAAACAAAAGTCCTCGGGAATACCGTCCATGCCCCAGGGCTTGGCGACCGGCTCGAAGGCCCCTATCAGCAGCTTGCCGGCGTCTTCCTTGTAATAGGTGCACTCATCCGGCACCCGGAGCACCGGCAAGTTCCGGGCGAGGCCCTCGATCGGCTCGGTGACGATGTAGAAATGCTCATTGGCGTGCAGCGGTGTCGACACCCCGGCCATGGCGCCGACATCGCGGCCCCACATGCCGGCGCAATTGACGACATACTCCGCCGCGATGGGGCCGAACTCGGTTTCCACGCCGGTGACCCGTCCCACGTTCTGATTGATGCCGGTGACCTTGACGCCCTCCAGCACCGTGGCGCCGTTCATCCGCGCGCCCTTGGCGAGCGCGAGCGCGATATTCGCCGGATCGGCCTGACCGTCACCGGGGATGAAGACCCCACCGATCCCGTCGGAAACCTCCAACAGCGGGTACTTTTCCTTGCATTCCGCGAGGCTCAGGACATGCGCCTCCAGCCCAAAGGTGCCGGCCATTTCGGCGCCACGGGTCAATTCCTCCATCCGGTCCTCGGTCAGCGCCAGGGCAAGCGAGCCGAAGCGCCGGTATCCGGTGGCGACCTCGGTTTCCGCCTCCAAGCCGTCGTATAGCTCGGCTGAATAGGCCGCGAGACGGGTCATGTTATAGGTCGCGCGCAATTGCCCGATCAGCCCGGCCGCATGCCAGGTGGTGCCGCTGGTCAGCTGCTTGCGTTCCAGCAGGATAACGTCTTTCCAGCCGAGTTTCGCCAGGTGATAGGCCAGCGAACAGCCGACCACGCCGCCCCCGATAATCACCGCCCGCGCCTTGCTCGGAATATCAACCACGGCCGTTTCCTCCCACCGGATTACGTCACTTGCGCAAGGGGACACGATCAGCGCGCCGGACTCAAGCCGGGGATCGCCGGAAGAGGTCTGATTTAGGACAACGGCTTGAAAAATCTGGTGGCGGCGACCACGTCCGTGTAAGTGACGCGTGATGCCCTTGATCACTAACGTTACCCGTGAAGAGGTCTAGGTTATGAGCAAAAGCATGTGGATCCTCGCCGCGATTTTCGCGGTCATGGCGATCGCGCTGATTTACCAGTCAGAGGTCGGCGGAGGGGTTGATCGTCCCTGGGCGGAATGCAAGGAGAGTCTTGTTCAGCAGATTTTCTCCGGCGATTGTACGCCGCGCACTGGATTGGGTGGTCCGCGTCTCGAGGATGGCGCCACGTCGAATTAGATCTCGGCGCCAGGACGTTTGATCAATAGGGTACTTCGCCTTCCACCAGCACGCGATGCAGGATCCGGCCAAACATCGGGTCATAGTCGCGATGGGCGATATGCATCATGCCGCGATTGTCCATGATCACCAGATCGCCGGAACGCCATTCGTGGCGATAAGTGATTTCGGGCGCAATCACCTCCTCCAACAATTCTTCCAGATAAGTCCGGCTCGCCTCGGCGCACATCCCCTCCAAATGATCGACCATGCCGGGATGGAAAAAGATCGCCTGTCGTCCCGTGACCGGGTGAGTGCGAATCAGGGGATGGGTGCGCGCTTCCCGGTGGGCCGCGCGATCCTTGGCGGTTGAATAGCGGTCGTCGATCTTGGTTACCACCACGTGGCGGGCGAGTTCCGCGCGCTTGTCTGGGCCGAGCCGCGCATAACCCATCTGCATATTCGCGAAACCGGTATCCCCGCCCTTGGGTGACAGACGCACGGCATATAGCGCCGAGTAGTTGGGGGGACGCTCTTGATGGGCGTGATCGGTATGCCAGTCCCGGGCGCCGATCGGTACGAATTTACCATCCGCTCCGACTTTGGTCTTGGCGCTGTCTAGCACCACGATCTTGGGATGACCCTCCATCAGAAGCGAGGTGAGATGCTGTTGCATCAGCGGGCCGAAATGGCCGACCGCGGTCTCCAGGCCCGCCGGCGACAGGTCCTGGTCGCGGACCACCATCACCATGTTTTCGATGAGCGCGTCCTCGAGGCCCTGGCGCGCTTCAGGGTCGAGGGGTTGGGAGAGATCAATGCCGGTCACCTCAACGCCGAGGGGTTCCGACAGGGGCATTAACGTAACGGCCATGAGAGTTTCCGGTATTGTCGCGCCCGACGGTTAGGTCTCGATAAAATCACGATCCGACCATCAATGTCGAGGGCGCGGCCCACCGAGGTCAGCGTGTCGGTAAGGGTGATTCGCGCGATTTTTCGACGCCGGCTCGCGCGTCGGGTACCCCTAAGCGACTCTCGACAAAGGCACATCCGGAGCCCGGTAGCCCAAACCCGCGCCATGGGGTAGAGCTTTAGTCGGTCCTCAAACTCGCGAGCCGCCATGCCGGTCATCAGCCGCCTTACGATGCAGCCCAATCTCCGATCGCTCTACGAGCTTTGGGGCAAGGTGAAGGGCGCCGGTAACGTGCCCCTGCTCTCGAAGGTTCCGATCGATCGGTTGCGCGACTGGTTGCCCAATCTCGCGATCATCGCGGTCCGCCAGGATAACGACTACGTCTATCGCTATTACGGCCAGACCTTCGTCGAGACCTTTGGCGTCGATATGACCGGTCTTAATCTTGAATCCCTGCCGGATACACAGCGCAACATTCTCGAGCACGAGTACGACTATGTCCGCACTCGCTCCAAGCCGACCTGGCGGGTGTATAGCGGTGAGTTTTTCGG
>JADHLJ010000145.1 GCA_016780745.1 Alphaproteobacteria bacterium
CATGCCATCGAGGCCTCCAATCATGATCTTTCCAAGCGTCTTCCGCCCCATCTCTTTCCTGGCCGGGGATTGATGTAACCCGCCACCGTGTTTCCGGCGTTCCCGTCATTGCCGCTTCCACGCCTGCGTCCGGACGCAGCAGAATACCCGTCACGCCGCTTGCCTCGGCGACCAGTTGCAAACGCCGGCAATTGACTGATTCCCGCGTTCGCGCTTCCGCCCTGGAGGGCCCCAGTTCGGTCACCACGGCGACCAAGCCCGCGCATCCAAGCCCCTCCTCCATGGCCCAGAGCCGGTCCACATCGCCGCGCGCCTCGACCACGATGATCCGCCGGGGGTCCAGTCCCAGCAACGCCAGACCACGCGCGCAAGGCATGCCGCCATGAATATTGGCCCCGCGTGGACACCACAAAATATCGCCATCGTTCCGCATTAACCGGCTTACAAGCGCGGCGGTGAAGCCAAAGCCCGCCGCGTCCCGTACTTCCGAACGCGCCTCGCCGATCACTTCATGAACCCGGCCTCGCGCCAACCCTCCACCGGCGAGGCGGTGATCCAGCGCCTCCACGCCGAGTGGTGTCACATGCGCCGGTCGATGCGCGCCGCCCCGCTCAAGCGCACGTATTTGGTCACGCAACTCGGAAAGATCGACGGACAGGCTTGGCGACATCATGGGAGCGGTGGCGGGCATGTGGCGACCCCATATTGTTCTCTTTTTGTTCTATTTTATTTTGTGTTACGCGTCAAGCGCGCGCCGCCGATCCTGATTGAATCCGAATAGATCGCGCTCCGCGGGCACCGCCGCGATGGATAACGAGAAAGTCACCCGCGTCCCTCGCCCCGGCTCGCTTTCAATGCTCAGTTGCCCACCATGGGCTTCCACGATCCCCTTGACGATCGCCAATCCCAGCCCAACGCCCTCGGTCGGCTGCGAGAGCTCGGAGCCAAGCGTCGAGGTTGAAAACGGCACCACCGCGGCTTCCACTTCATCCTCGGACATACCGATCCCGGAATCGGCGACCCACACGGAAATCCGATCGTCATCGATCGGCTCGGCGCCAACCACGATCTCTCCGTCATCAGGCGTGAATTTGCTCGCGTTGCTCAACAGATTGACCAAGATCTGGTGCAGAGCCCGACGATCCGCCAGTACATCGGCAAGCTCAACCGGCACCTGGTTAGTAAAACTCAGCCCCTTTGGCCGCGCCGTCGGCTCAATCAAACGCAGCGCCTCGTCCACCGCGAGACGCAGATCACAGGCGACCGGCGACAGATCAAGCTGATCCGCCTCAATCCGAGTCATATCCAAAAGATCGTTAACAAGGTTCAACAGAAAGCCGGCGCTCTTGCCGATATCGCCGACATATTCTCTATATTTGGGGTTATCGAGGGGTCCGAAAATCTCCTGATCGATCAATTGGCTGAACCCTATGATCGCGTTCAGCGGCGTCGGAAGTTCATGGCTCATCCGCGCCAGAAACGCCGATTTCGCGATATTCGCGGTTTCCGCGTGTTCCTTGGCGCGACGCAAATCGAGTTCCATGGTCTTGCGATCGGAAATATCGGTGCTGGTCATCCCCACCATCACCATGTCGCCGTTAACGTCACGGATTGGAAAGCGGACGGTCAAAACAGTGATCTCGCCGCGCGAGGACGGGATCTGAACTTCGCGCACGACCGGTCTGCCGGTTTGGATGACCTCTTCATGATGGCCAAAAATCTCGGTCGCGTAAGGAGTGGGATAAAGATCCGTCACGCCGCGTCCGCGCACATCATCCACCGAAGTATCGACAATATCCGCGAAAGCCTTGTTGGCCATCAGAATCCGACCCTCCAGATCTCGAATCGCGATCATGCTCGGTGAGTTATCGATCACGGAACGAACCAGGCTTTCATTCTCCAGCACCCGCTGCTCGGCGAGATGGCGCGCCGTGACATCCGTGGCGACGCCCCGATAACCGAGGAAGGCGCCATCGTCGTCAAAGACCGGCCTGCCGCTTACCCGACAAAAACAACGCGCGCCGGCCGGGTTGGTGAGCCAATATTCCAATCCGCGAAATTCGAGCCGCGCATCCAGAATCGCGCGGTGGTCCCGCCAGAACGCACGCTCCTCCTCATCCGCGCCGTTAAGATTCCAGCGCGGTTTGCCGAGTAGCTTCTCGGTCTCAAATCCCAAATCCCGCAACCGTTCGCCCGTGATAAGCGTGAAGCGATGCTCCACGTCGGTTTCCCAGAACCAATCGGATGAGATCTCGGCGAAATCCCGAAACCGCGCTTCGCTCGCGCGGACCAAAGCCTCGGCGTTCACGCGCTCGGTGACATCGACCGTCAAGAGCAGGGTTTCACCACTGGACAAGCGTTGCTCATGCAACTCCATCGCCCGACCGTCCTGAAAGGTGACCGACATTGCCCCGACGGAATTGCGGTGCTGTTCCACCCGTCGGCGGATGAACGCCTCCCTGTTCGCGCCTGGATCCTCGTAAACACCTTGCGAGACGGCAAGTTCGAGAATTTCCTCGAATGCCATCCCGACCTCCACCATTTCAGCCTTGTCACCAAGCAGGCCACGATAGATCTCGTTGCACACGACCAGGCGATCATCGACATCGAATAGGGCCACCGGTTGACCCATCGCGTTCAAGGCGGCCAGCAGCCGAGCCTCGGCGGATCGGGTTTCCAATTGCCGTTCCACCTCGTCGGTAACCTCGATCAAGGCCGCGAGTAACACCTGTTTGTCGGACCACTGGATGGCATTGGAGATGGAATCGATCCAGATCCGCGTGCCATCGGCCCGGACACCGCGCCATCTCACGCGGTCCGTGGTAAACTCTCCGACGACACGACGGCCCTCTTGATCGCGCAACGCGCCGAAGTCATCCGGATCGGCGAAACGATCCAATTTCCCGACCCGCAGGATCTCCTCGACATCGTCGTAACCAAAAATACGCGCGAAAGCCTGGTTCGCGAACACAATATCCACGCCATCCAACACTAGAATGCCCTGAATGGAATGCTCGACGACCGAGCGGAAATTCTCTTCGGCGCGCAACCGCGCCTCGGTCCCATCCCCGGCCTCGGAAACGTCAGCGTGCCGGGCAAGGTCACCCTCTGTCGGGCGTTCCCCAAGAAGACGCCAAAACCGATATCCCAGGAATGCCGTGGCGGCCAGAACAGCCGGACTCAGGACGAATAGTTGAAGGCCTTCCAGGGATAGCGGCGCAACCCGATCCACCGCGCGCGCCCCGATCATCACTCCGGCAAGCAGATCCCCGCCCTGGAACAAGGCAACCATCGCGACAATGCCACCTTGCGCATAATGAGTGGCCCGATCGAGCGAGGCCACGCCGCGAACAAGCAAGAGAACCATCAGCCACAGCAGCCAAGCGGCGAGAATACAAGTCGCGCCGCCTAGAAGTAGCGCCATGATTGCCGGATAGTCCATTTCCACACGCCAACGAAATCGCCGCGACTTCACGACGCATTAAGAGGTTAGAGTTTTTTCAAGTGTCCCGCAAAACTCCACGTCGCGAAAGTAATTTACCCCCCTATCGGCTAAAATATAAAATTGTATTTTAGAAAATATTCGATCCAAATCCTAATGAAAGACTTAAGAACCCTTATCCCAACGATCATAGGCATCGTTCAACAAGGTGCCTTTTCCCGTCGTGAAAAGGTCTCGTCCCTCTGGAAAAGCTTCGGAAACGATACGGCTTTCGAGGTCACGATGGTCAATAATCCGACCGTCGCCCAAGACATGGCGAACCGCCACATCCTCGTCAGCCAGCTGTCGGGCGATCAGGAAAGTGCGATGACAGTTCAGCGGGTCGCGCTCGGCGCACATCATCGCCAATTCGTATCGTCGCGCGCCGTCGCGCACCCGCTCTATCCCGTGCCGAAACGCCGGGCTAGCCGCCAAACGGCGAAAATCAACACCCCCATCGGGGCGTCGAAGCGACGCATCGCTCGGTCGCGCGCCGAGGTGATCACCCAACCAGACATAAGCCACGCCCGCTTCCTTGAGAACCGAGGCGAGGACCTCACGATTGAATTGTGGATTGTATCGCGAGAATGGTGTCGAGCGCACATCGGCGATCGCGTCCACGCCGGCTTCCTTCAACAAGGCGATGAAAGCGTCACTCGAATAATTGGAATGGCCGATCGTATAAACCGTTTCGCGCTCAACCGATGCTTCCTTCACAGGGTGATCGCGCGGCGCGGCCATGTGTCAAACCCTATGCTCCTCAAGCCCCGCCCAGTCGAAACTGATGCCATGGCCCGGCCGTTCGCCCGCCGTCGCGTAACCCTCGACGATTTCCAGCGGCTCGGCGATATAGCGCTCGAGGCCAAAACCGTGCACTTCGAGATAGGAGGCGTTGGGGATCGCGCCCAGAAGATGCACGTGAATGTCATGCACGCCATGCGAGGTAACCGGCAGGTTTCGCGCCTCGGCCAGCCGAGCGACCTTCATCCAGACGGTGATGCCGCCGCAATTCGAGACATCCGGCTCGATATAGCTGACCCCATTGGCCGCCAACATATGCTGGAAGTCGTACAGGGTATGCAGGTTTTCGCCGGAGGAGATCGGCACCCCGCCCTCATTGAGGATCCGCGCATGGCCGGCGAAATCCTCTGGGATGGTCGGCTCCTCCAGCCAGGTCAGGTCATGGTCGCGAAAAGCCCGGGCGGCGCGAATCGCCTCGTCGACGGTCCAGCGCATATTGGCGTCGACCATTAGAGGAAAATTGGGGCCGAGATGCGCCCGCATGGCGGCGATACGCTCGACATCCTCACCCAAATTGTCGCGCCCTACCTTCATTTTGATAGCGCGGAACCCCTTGGCGAGATTGGCATCGGTTTGCGCCAACAGATCATCCAGAGTGAACATCAGATCGATGCCGCCGGCATAGGCCTTGACCTTGGGATCGGCCCCACCGAGCAATCGCCACAAAGGCAACCCGGTGCGCTTGCCCAAAAGATCCCAGAGCGCGACGTCCGCCGCCGAGAGCGCATGCATCGCCAAGCCGCCGCGCCCGGCGTAGTGCAGGCTCCACCAGAGGTGCTTCCAGGTTTCCTCGATCCGGTCCGCGTCCCGGCCCACCAAGACCGGCGCGATGTCGTTCGCGATCACCGAATGAATAGCCCTGGCACCGCCGCTCAGCGTATAGGTATATCCCAGCCCCTCGTTGCCGTCGGCGTCGGTTACCCGCGCGGTCATCAACTCGAAACTCGGCATGTCACCGTGCATGGCGTCGGAAAGCACAACCGGCAGGGGAATGCTGTAATGGTCGGCGCGAACGTTGGTTATGGTCATCCGGTCCTCGTGGTAATAGCTATCGGGTGGCGCAATCGCCGTTGATCGGCTAACGATCACATTTACGACCCATCTCTGGCAATTCAGATATCCTAAGTCACGTCCCCTTCCCCCACATCATGGAGACCGCACATGGCCCGCATATCCAATGCCGAGCGCGAGAATGTGCCCGCCCGTCTGCAACATCTCTACGACGATATGGCCAATTACGGCCCCTTCGCCAGCCTGGTTGGCGCGATGGCGCATCGCGGCCCGATTTTCGAGCATGTGTTCGGGATGCTCACGGACCTGCGCAAGGAGGGGGTGCTGCCCCGGCGCTATCTTGAACTTGGCTTGGTTGCGGTCTCGAAGCTAAACGCTTGTGACTATTGTGTCGCGCATCACACGCCGTTTCTCACCATCGAGGGTGTCAGCCCGGCCGGGGCCGAGGCGATTCTGGACTATGAGGACCATCCGGAGTTCGACACGGTCGACAAACTCGTCGTGGAATATGCGATCAAGGTCTCGAACGATTTCAACCGGGTGCGCGACTCGATGTTCGACCGCCTGCGTGAACATTTCACCGAGCCTCAGATCGTGGAGCTGACCTGGCGGATCGCCCTGTGCGGCGCCTTCAACCGCTTCAACGACGTGCTGCAGCTTGAAATCGAGGAAGAAGCCCTGGCGAAGATCGCCTGATTTGCGTCATCGCGCGCGCCACGAAACACGGGAGAGATACATGTCCGCGACCACGGGTGATACCGTCACTTTGACCGTCGATGAGGTCGAGGCACTGACCCAAGCCGTCCTGGTGGCCAGCAACACCAGTGAGGCGAATGCCCGCTCCGTCACCCGCTCGGTGGTGGCCTCGGAACTGGACGGTATCCACAGCCACGGGTTGGCGCGGCTTCCGACCTATTGCGAGCACGCGAAATGCGGAAAGATCGACGGCCAGGCTTCTCCCAGCGTCGAGCAGGTGGCTCCCGCGGCCTTGCGCGCCGATGCCCATGACGGGTTCGCCCATCCCGCCATTGATCTCGGCTTCGCCAAACTGGTCACGCTTGCCAAATCGACGGGGATCGCCGGACTGGCGGTGACGAACTCCTACAATTGCGGAGTGCTGGGCTATCACGTCGAAGCCCTCGCGAGCGCCGGCCTGGTCGCGCTCGGTTATACCAACGCGCCGGCATCGATCGCGCCGGCGGGCGGCAAGAAGGCGGTGTTCGGCACCAACCCGGTCGCCTGCGCGGCGCCCGACGGCAAGGGCGGGGCCGCTTTTGTCATCGATCAATCCTCCAGCGTGATCGCCCGAAGCGAAGTGATGGTGCACGCCGCCAGTGGCGAGCCGATCCCCGAGGGCTGGGCGCTGGACGCCGATGGCCAGCCGACCACCGATCCGGCGGCGGCGATGAAGGGCACGATGGTACCCGCCGGTGGCTATAAGGGCGCCGGGGCCGCGCTGATGGTCGAGATGATGGCCGCCGCGCTTTCCGGCTCGACCCTCAGCGCCAATGCCAGTTCCTTCGGCGCCAATGACGGCGGCTCGCCGCGTACCGGACAGTTCTTCATCGCCATCGACCCGGGCCCGTTTTCCGCCGGCGGCTTCGAGGAACGTATGGCCGGCCTCGTCGCGGCGATCACCGGCCAGGACGGCGCGCGGATGCCCGGCTCCAGGCGACGCGACGCGAGATCACGGGTCGCCCGCGACGGCGTCACCTTTGCGCGCGGCCTGCACGAAAAGCTTTTAGGGTATCGCGACTGATCTGACGCGGGGTTGTCCGGTTCAGACGCGAGTGCAATCGACGCAGGTGGTAACGGCGGGATCGAATTCCAGACGCTTGCGCGGGATTTCCTCGTCGCAGACCAGGCAAAAGCCGTAATCACCCGCGGCAAGCCGTTCCAGGGCGGATTGGGCGCGTTGAAGATCAATGTGCCGGCGCCTCTCGGTTTCCTGGGCCATGGCCTGAACCTGCATCGCGTCCATGCGGGAGAGCCGTCCGACGCTGGTCTGATCCAGTTCGACGGGCTTGACCTGATCACGCGCGCCATCGATCAAGCCGCGAAGCTCGGCGAGACGGGCCTCCAGAAGCTCGCGAAAATAGTCGATATCGAGCGTGTCGGTCATGATGCATCCATGACAGCCCGCTCGGCGCGTTCACGCAAGCGAAATGGGTCGGGTTAGAATCCATCCTGGAAATCCGACCAGGACAGATCGCTTTTGGCGACACCCAGAAGCTGGACTTGATCATCGCGGTCGAAAGCGATGATGGCCCCGTCCGAATCGTCGGTGATCATACGGTCCAGTGCCCGGTTGTTGCCGAACCTCACCCCGAATCCTTCACTGATCGCGATCAGGTCTTCGCCAACCGAGAAGTCATCGATTACGTCGGCGCCGGATCCGTTGGAGAATTGAAAGACATCCGCGCCGCCATCGCCGATCATATAGTCATCGCCGCCGCCGGAGTTCAGCGTATCGTTGCCGGAGCCGCCCTCCATCCAGTCGAGATCGTCGCCGCCCTGGAGCGAATCGTTACCGCCCTCGCCGAACAGCCAGTTGAGGTCATTCCCGCCATACAGCGTATCGTCGCCGTCACCGCCGTCGATGTAGTCAAAATCATCGCCACCCGAGACCACGTCGTTGCCGGCGCCCGCCTCCAGCCAATCCTCGCCGTCACCGCCGCTCAGGGTATCGTCGCCATCTCCCGCGACGACATAGTCGTCCCCACTGGCGCCGAAAATGCGGTCATCGCCGGTGCCGCCCCGAAGCGTATCGTCACCACTTCCACCATCGAAGACATCGTCACCGGAATTGCCGATCAGGAGGTCATTGCCGCTTCCGCCGCTCAACGTGTCGTCACCGGTCCCGCCCGAGCCGCGGTCGTCGCCATCTCCGGCATCGATGAAGTCGCCACCATCCTGGCCCAACAATTCGTCGTCGCCGGCGCCGCCGAACAAATCGTCGTCGCCTTTCTCGCCGCGCACTTCGTCCGCGCCGGCGCCGCCATAAACCGCGTCATCCCCGTCGCCCGCGAAGATCCGGTCATTGCCGGCGCCACCGGAGATCAGGTCGGACCCGGTGCCGGTTTGGTTGAAATCCCGGATACCACCAAAGATGACGTCGTCGCCATTGTCGCCAAACAGTGTGTCGTCGCCACCCCAGCCTTGTATGGCGTCGTTCCCGGACCCGCCGCGCACGACGTCATCGCCACTACCGGCATCGAGGATATCGGTGTCGCCGCCACCATCGATCGTGTCGGCGCCCCCGCCGCCGACCAGGCCATCGACGCCATCGCCGCCGCTGATCGTATCGCTTGAATTCGTGCCAACGATCCGATCCTTGCCATCGGTCCCGGTCGTGCCCACAACCGTGTCCTCGAAATTTGTCGCATTGGAGGTGTCGACGCCCACCGTGTTCTTGATTACCAGCACATCGGTGCCGTCACCGCCGTCGGCGATCTCGCCGCTTTCGTAATAAACCGTGTCGTTACCGGCGCCACCATCGGCGACATCCACGCCGGACCCGCCGTCGATCACATCGTCACCGTCGCCGCCCGCGACGCTGTCATTGCCCGCGCCACCCAGAACCAAGTCGTCGCCGCCCGCGCCGTCAAGCGTATCATTGCCCGCGAGACCGCGTAGCGTGTCGTCGGTTTTCAAGCCGGAGAATTTGTCGTCGCCGTCGCTGGAATTCCCGACGAACGTGATGGTCTCGATGTCCTTGAGCTTGCTGGGGTCGAAGCCCGCGCCGTCAAGCACGTAAACGACGTCCTCGCCCTTCCCGCCATCGATCAGGGCGTCATTGCTATCGGCATAGAAAGTGTCGTTGCCCTTGCCACCGGAAAGCGTATCGGCGCCGAGGCCACCGCGCAGAACGTCATCGCCATCGCCGCCGTTCAGCACATCATTGCCGGAGCCGCCGACCAGGGAATCGTCGCCCTTGTCACCCACGATGCTGTCATCGCCCTCGGAGCCGGTGATCGTATCGTCGCCGCTCCGCCCACTGATCGCATCGATGTTCTCCAAGTCAATCTCGGAGAAATCCATATCCATGTCGGCTTTTTTATCGGCGCCCTTGATGACGACGGTCTTGTTGCCGGCACCGCCATCGATCAGGTCGATCCCGGTTCCCGAGCCCTTGGTGAAATCCTCGGCGACCGAGAAGGTAAAATTTTTGCCGGTATTCTCGGCGCGCAAGGTGTCCGACCCGCCGCCGAGGTCGTAATACTCGTCCTCGGACTTGTTCTCCGCGTAGTAGACATCGTTACCAGCGCCGCCATACAGCGTGTTGTCGCCGTCGCCGCCGAACAGAACGTCGTCGCCGTCACCACCGTAAAGCTCGTCGTCATCCGCGCCGCCATAAAGTGTATCGTTGCCGCCAACGCCGAATATGGTGTCGTCACCCTTACCGCCGTCGAGAATCTCCGGCGCCGCGATACCGACCAGTCTTTCCGCTCCGTTTGATCCTCTCGCCATCGCGAGCCCCCTTTCGGGTCGACAACCTTGGTTCCAGGCCACCATCGCGCGTATCGCGCCAGCACCTCGTGATCTCTATATAAAATGCCCTAAATCAAATTTCAATAAAATTTTATATACTTTCTTACTATCTTGGATTCGTTGAGCGGATAACGGGTTGCCGGTCACCAGTCCGACGGAATTCCGCCACAACCGCGATATATAGGATTTTAGCAATACGCTTCTTATTTTCCAGTGGCTATGCTAACCAAGCGAGAATTGACAACCACTCTGTGAGTCATGGGAGCGGGCGAATGAGTGATACGCAATCAACGGAACCGGGCGGACCGGCGGTAAATATTGTTCTCGACGCCGATTGTCGGGACCTTTTCGTCGACGGTGTCGGCGGCGCGATGGTTCGCGACGGCGTTGTCCGTCTGAACCTCGTGAACACGCGCTATGACTTCCACGGCGCGGCGGTTGAGCACGCGGTTGTCGCCCGGTTGATCATGTCGCGTTCAGGCGCGCGCAATCTGCAAACCGCGCTCTCGCAGCTTGCCTCGCGCATGCCCCAGGACGGCGGCACCGCGACGGCGACCGCGGGCGTGACGCCGGCGCCGATCTCGGCGACACCAACCGAATCAGTCAACGAACGGGCCTCGCGCACGCGTTCGCGAAGTAAGAAGAAGAGCTAATCCAGCCGGGACGCCATAAAGCGTCTCGCGCGGAGCTTTTTCCGTACGAAGTATGACCTTAAACCGACGCTGGCCTTGTCCGGCGGGCGGGCGTGATGACTATGGCGGTCAGGACAAGCGTCGCCGCCAGAATATGCGGCAGGCCGATGGCCTCGCCAAAGCCGACCCAACCAATAACAAACATGGTCGGCAGCTCAACACTGCCCGCCATGGCTGTACGAGCCGCGCCAATGCGCGGTGCATAAACGCTGTACAGCAATTGCGGGATCAAGGCGGTGGCGAGCGATAGGCCGCCGATCAGCCACCAATTGGCGGCGGCAACGGCGAACCCGGCGGCGACATCTTGACCT
>JADHLJ010000146.1 GCA_016780745.1 Alphaproteobacteria bacterium
GGGCCCATGCCGCGATGTTGGTCGTCCAAGGGGTGATTTCCGACAAAGATGGGGCCGATATCGCCCGAGGTCTAGACCAGGTCGAGCGGGAAATCGCCGAGGGGCGGTTCACATTCTCGCGCGCGCTTGAGGATATTCACATGAATGTCGAGTCCCGGCTGGCCGAATTGATCGGTGACGCGGCGGGCCGGATGCATACTGGACGCTCGCGCAACGATCAGGTCGCGACGGATTTTAAAATGTGGGTTCGGGACGCCATCGACCGCTTGGATGACGGTCTGAAAGCCCTGCAGGCGGCGCTGATCGACCAGGCGGAGGCCAATGCCGACGTGGTGATGCCGGGCTTCACCCATCTGCAAGCCGCCCAGCCCGTAACCTTCGGCCACCATATGATGGCTTATGTCGAGATGATTGGTCGTGATCGTGGCCGCTTCGCCGATTGCCGCGCGCGCCTTAACGAATGCCCCTTGGGCGCGGCCGCCCTGGCCGGGACCTCGTTTCCCATCGATCGCGAGGCGACCGCCGCCGCCTTGGGCTTTGACCGACCGACCGCGAACTCACTGGACAGTGTTTCCGATCGGGATTTCGCGCTGGAATTTCTCTCCGCCTCCTCGATCACCGCGATGCATCTCTCGCGTTTCTCCGAGGAGATCGTCAACTGGACCAGCGCGCAGTTCAATTTCATCTCGCTTTCGGACGCCTTCACCACCGGCAGTTCGATCATGCCGCAGAAACGCAATCCGGATGCCGCCGAGCTCGTGCGCGGTAAGTCGGGTCGCGTGATCGGCGCGCTGACGGCTTTGTTGATGATGATGAAGGGGTTGCCGCTCGCGTTCTGCAAGGACATGCAGGAGGATAAGGAGCCGTTGTTCGACGCCGCTGATACGTTGGATGTCTGTATCGCCGCGTGCGTCGGCATGGTTGTCGACATGAAGGCGAACGCGCCGGCGCTGAAGGAAGCGGCTCAGCTCGGTTTCGCCACCGCCACCGATCTCGCCGATTGGCTGGTGCGCAGCCTGGACATGCCGTTCCGCAACGCGCATCACGTCACCGGGGCCGTGGTCAAGCTGGCCGAAGACCGTGGGTGCCGTTTGGATGAGCTGGACCTGCCGGCGCTTCAGGCCATTGAGCCCAGGATCACCGACGCGGTATACGGCGTTCTCGACCCCGCGCGCTCGGTCGCCAGCCGGACCAGCTTTGGCGGCACCGCGCCGGATAATGTTACCGCCGCCGCCGGCGCGGCACGCGTGCGTTTTCTATAGCGGGAACGGATAAAGGACAGGGTCATGCGAGGGAAGTGGGCGCGGCTACCGGGAGTGATCACGACAGGGCTGATCGTTGCCGTCCTCTCGTTGTCTGTCGCGGGATGCGGCAAGCGCGGCAACCCTAAACCGCCGGAAAATAAAGCGGTGACCTACCCCAAAAATTATCCGACCAAGTAACTCAATCCGGCTTTTGAGGCCGGCTTCCACGGGACAATCGAGCATGGATCATTTCACGACCCGGTCGGGTGTGTTGCACGTCGAGGATGTCGCCATTCCCGCTATCGCCGATGCGGTCGGCACGCCGTTTTACTGCTATTCCAGCGCCACGATGCTGGACCGATACAACGCCTATGCCGGCGCGCTCGAGGCGCTTGGGGCAAAGGTCTACTACGCCATGAAGGCGAATTCGAACCTGGCCGTGATCAAAACCCTGGGCGATGCGGGCGCCGGGGCCGATGTTGTCTCGATCGGAGAGGTCCAACGTTGTCTGGCGGCCGGTATTCCAGCGGCCAGGATTCTTTTCGCCGGTGTCGGCAAGACCCGCGAGGAAATGGCCGAGGCGCTGCGCCTGGGCGTTTACCAGATCAATCTCGAATCCGAGGGCGAATTGCGGGCCCTGAGCGAGGTCGCGACGTCCATCGGCATCGAGGCGCGCGCCGGTCTTCGGGTCAACCCGGATGTCGACGCCCGCACCCACGCCAAAATCACGACCGGGCGCAAGGAAAACAAGTTCGGCATTGATCTGGACGCAACGCGCGCGATCTTTGACTTGGCGGCGTCGCTTCCAGGTGTGTCGCTGCGCAGTCTGTCGGTGCATATCGGCTCTCAGCTAACCGATATCGAACCCTATCGCGAGGCCTATGAGCGGGTCCGGGACATGACATTGGAGCTACGCGCGGCGGGCCACGAGATCGACCATCTTGATCTCGGTGGCGGGCTCGGAATTGCCTATGGCGCCGAGACACCTCCGGACTTGAAAGGCTACGCCGAGATCGTGCGGGACAAAGTCGGCAATCTCGGATGCGCGCTGTCGGTTGAGCCGGGCCGCTTTCTGGTTGGGGACGCGGGGATCCTGGTGACCCGGGTCATTTATGTGAAGCAGGGTGGCGAGAAGCGCTTCGTGATCGCCGACGCGGCGATGAACGATCTGATCCGTCCAACGCTTTACGAAGCCTTTCACGGCGTGGTCCCCGTGGTGAACCCGGATGCGCCGGCGCTCGACGGCGTTTGTGATCTCGTGGGGCCGATCTGCGAGAGCGGTGACTATCTTGCACAGAACCGAGCCCTACCGGCGCTTGGGGAGGGTGATTTGTTGGCGGTGCGGTCGGCGGGGGCTTACGGGGCGGTCATGTCGTCGACCTATAACAGTCGACCGCTCATTCCCGAGGTCTTGGTCAAGGGCGCCGATTTCGATGTCGTCCGCCGGCGGCAAACCGTCGAGGAGGCGATGGCTCTCGACGCTATGCCGCGTTGGCTTGCCGATGGTTAGTCCGGCGCTCTCTAAACCCTTTTTCTAGAACGGATAGTCAAAATCCCGGCGACGAGCCAGGACACAGCACTGGTAGAAACTGAAGCCGGCGACAAGGGCGGCGGGGGCGGCGAGTAGTAGCGTGGACATCGTGTTTCTCCCTGATGTCATCGTGGCGATAACCGGGTTTATGCAAGTGTGGTGCCACTTCAGGGATTTTTCTAAGGTCATTGATTTTAAATATAAAAAATGAACTTTCCCCACCGGAAAGAAAGACGTGGGCCCGGCTAGAATTTCCGCCGGACCCGCGCGAATAGGCACTCTTGGTCGAGGCTAGCTCACTTTCTCCAAGGTGTTGATGCTGACATGCGGCCACCGAACCAAACCAGGCCCACCGTCGCGGCGACCGAAGAAATCCAGGATGACGGTTTGGAAATACTGGAGGCGCAATTTTGGCTTTCCGTAATCGTCGACCTCGTCGAGTTCTTGAATCCAGAAGATGGATTTCATTTGCGCCGCGTTGGCTTGTTTCACGACAAACGGAATGTTGTGAATTCCGCCACTTTTTACCGTCGTGTCGACCTCGAGTTTGGTGGTCCTGACGATATTCACGTCTTGGTTTGCCACCTTGAGCAGGTCATTCGGGTTCACCGGGTCGAACACACCCTCAAAGAGGTTGTCGTGGAAATGTTTGTACGGTCCCAGATACGGGTTACTCAGATCCGTCGGGCCGCCAATGGGTAATCCCGAATAGTCGGGAATTACCGGCGGGCCGTTCAGGACTTCGCTTGACCCCAGCGCGAGCAAGCTATCGCCGTGTGGTACCGAAGCCAGGCGCCCAATGTTGACCCCGTCGGTGACTTCATTGGTCATATTGAGCCAGAGACCGTGCTCGTGGTGGATGTCCTGGTTAAATTCGCCGGCCAACCCACTTTCTGGAAAGTCATCCGCCTTGATCTGCTTGATGGATTGCACATAGTCCAGCGTGACGACGAACTGGTCCGCCTCTTCGACCCCGCCGGGGACAGCACGGATACCGCGGTTCGGAACCCGGGAGCCTATGAGCGTGAATTTGAGGTCTTCGTTGTACTGATTGACTAGCAAACGATAGTTGAAAGGCGCGGCGGCCGGGCCACCGAATGGAAGCGCGATCATGTTCCAGCCATGGCCTGGCAAACCAGGCGTGTTGCTCCATGTTCCCGGCAACTGCGACAAGGGGCCGAGTTCCGCGTCATCGGTTGACGCCTGTTCGATCCGACGATCCGAGTCGCGCATTTTTGTGTAAATGTCAGGTGTCGCCATGATTCAGCTCCTCAGAATAATTTTATAAATAGTATATAAATAGTTTTATAATAACAATATGAGAACATGAAAATATACATGGAAAACCGCATATTTATTGGCATCGAGGAGGTGGTAAAATTTCGATTTTCCAAGGAGCGCCGCGCGTGGTCAATGAACGGCTTCAAACCTTAAAGAACCGGTTCTCGGGTCGCGGCAATCCGAGATTCTCACGAAGCGTCACGCCTTCGTACTCCCGACGGAAGATGCCGCGCCGCTGAAGCTCCGGGACGACCTTGTCGACGACGTCATCAAGCCCCGCCGGCAGATAGGGGAACATGATGTTGAAACCGTCGCTCGCTTCTTCTTCCAGCCATTGTTGCATTTGATCGGCGATCGTCGCGGAGGTGCCGACCATGGCGAGACCGGAATAGCCGCCGAGGCGCTGGGCCAGTTGGCGTACCGTCAGATTTTCCCGCTTGGCGAGATTGATTGCGCGTTCCCGTCCGCTTTTCGAGGCATTGCTCTCGGGTATCTCCGGCAGCGGCGCGTCGGGATCGAAGCTGGAAGCATCATGGCCGAGCGCGATGGATAGCGACGCGATGGCGCTGTCGTAATGTACCAGACTATCCAGCAGGGCGCGCTTTTCCCGGGCTTCCTCGTCGGTATCGCCGACAACGACCAGACAACCGGGCAGGATCTTCAGGTGATCGCGCGGCCGCCCGAGCTTCTCCATCCGTCCCTTAAGGTCCTGGAATAGTGCCTTGCCGTCCTCGATACGGCCGAGGCCCGCGAACACCATCTCGGCGGTTTCGGCGGCCAGTTGCTTGCCGGCTTCCGACGCGCCGGCCTGGACGACGACCGGCCATCCTTGGGGCGGGCGGGCGATGTTCAGGGGGCCGCGCACCGACAGGAACTCGCCCTTGTGATTCAAGGTATGGAGTTTGTCGGGATCAAAGAAAATGCCGGACTCGGGATCCCGAATGAAGGCATCGTCGGCCCAGCTATCCCAAAGCCCGGTGACCACATCGTAATACTCGCGCGCCCGACGATAGCGCTCGCCATGCTCCATGTGTTCTTCCATGCCGAAATTGAGCGCGGCGTCGGGGTTGGAGGTGGTGACCAGGTTCCAGGCCGCGCGCCCGCCGCTGATATGGTCGAGACTGGCGAAGCGCCGGGCCACGACATAGGGTGGCTCGAAGGTTGTCGAGGCTGTCGCGATCAGGCCCAGCCGCTCGGTCATCATGGCCAAGGCGGGCAGGAGCGTGAGGGGATCGAAGGACGTCGCGGTCGCGCTTCGCCTCAGGGCCTCGATGGGCATGTTGAGCACCGCGAGGTGGTCGGCCATGAAAAAGGCGTCGAACTTTCCCCGCTCCAGGGTTTGCGCGTAGCGGACCAATTGCTTGAGATTGAAGTTCGCGTCGGGCGTGCCCCCCGGATAACGCCACGCGGCGGTGTGGATGCTGACGGGCCGCATGAAGGCCCCGAGACGCAATTGTTTCTTGTCATTCATAAGTGGAATTTTCCGGATCGAGGCATGGTTCCACCGTGATCGTGCCCCGAGCCAATATCGCTGGCAATGTGTTTTGAAAGCCTAGAGGCGCGCGCGAACGCCTCGATAGACTTTTCACGACTCAGGTCACCACAAACGGATGATTTCAAGATCCAGTGTTTGCTTGGTCACGCGGATGCGAGGTCTGTCTATAAAAATGGTTGCGATAAAAAATAAAGATTTGGGAAAATTGCTCGATAGCGCCATAAATGGTCTAAAAAATTATTATTGAAGATAAAAAATCGTTATGATATAAATAATATGTATGTTTGTAAGAAATATAGATTGTTTTTCGACCATATTGTGATGAAATTGATGGTACGCACCTTCGCTTTTCGAGCTGAAAGCATCAAGTTTAGTTGAAGTCGTCCGATATTAAAGTGAGTTGTTTTTCAATGAGCTAGACATGTCATAGCCGTCGCCTTAGAGTTGTATAAACAACAGAGTTGGTTGCCATGGAAGAATCCCTCTCTTATTCCATGACTGATCTTGTGGATTCGGCGCGACCCGCGCGTGAGGACCCTCGCGTTGATGAAATTCATCGGCCCGCGGAAGGCTTCAAGCTTGCGCGTACCCATTACCGCTTGCGTGATATCCATAAGTTCAAGGGTGTCGAACAACTCCAGAAGCTTCTGGCGGCATGGTACGATAGTTTTCACGATGATTGGTTGCCACGAGAAATCGATCCCTGGACATTGAAGAACATTGGGTTGCTCGGCGACGTCCATATAGTCGATACGCGGGGGCCATCCTCGGATTCCTGGTGGTTCCGGCTTTACGGGACCGGGTCGCGTTTTTATGGCGGGCGCGATTTCACACGCGCCCGCATCTCCGAGTTCGATATCGGCACCTACGCCAACGCGACGCGGGACGATTACTCCACGGTGGTTCACACGGGCATGCCGAAGTTTCAGTTCCTTCACACCATGACCCCACTGAGCGTGAGCAATCGGTACCGACTGATCCTACCGCTTTCATCGGAGGGCGACCTGGTCGACAAACTCCTGGTTGCGTGGTCGTACACTCGCGCTCATCCAATCGATTGATGCTTGAGCCCATTCTTCGCGGGAATCCCAGGGCAGATAGAGTTTCTCCCTCTGTTTGGTAACCGGAAAGTATCCATCCGCGGCCAGCTCGCAATTCGAATACCCGTAGGCCTTGACCGGGACCTTCGCGTCGCCGAGCGCGCCGAAAACAAACCCGCAATGCCAATCCGCGCTAAATCGGCGTTCCGCGGCGGCGCGCGCCATGCGGGGAATCAAATGCGCCAGTCCCATTCCACGGACATTTGGGTGAAGCCAGAGACCACCATGAAACGCGACCCTTCCCGCGATATGTGGCACATGGGATGGCAGGAGCAGGTTCATGGGGGCCTCATTGGGGTCGGTTTCGCGGCCCAACCATAAGGAACAACTGCTTATATCGTCGCGGAAGTCGTCCGTGGTCACCTGTTTTGACGCGACACAGCCGACAACCGTGCCGACCTCGTCGATGATCGCGCTCCAGAACGAATTGTCTCGATCCAGATCGCAATAGTCGGGGTCAAAGGCCGGGTTGACGATCGTCGCGCCGTCGGCGTTTCTCATGATGTCGCCCCAATCGCGAATATCCTCGCCGATTCGAACAAACAAGTTTCTGCCCTCGAGAAACATCGCGATACTTTGGTTGACCTGTGTGGCGAGCCGCGCCTCGCTGCGGGGTTGGGGTATGGCCATCGGAATTCTCCCTTGGTTGATATCCATCCACATGTCTTCATGGATTGCCGGTCAAACATAACAAGGAAAGATTCCCACGGACGTGAAAAATCGAAAGTCAATGAGCGAAACTACGATTAAAATGACAGCAATTTCTTCCGAACTTATTTAAATTTTTATATAATGGGCAAGCACTAAAACCGTGCTGACCGACTACGCTTCAAAAACCGATGCCCCCGAAGGGGGAAGCCTCACGGAAAGGAAAAGCTCGTGAAATTTGCCGACCGTGTCGTCGCCGCCCGTCTCCTGGATGTCATTGAACAGGACATACTACCGTTGACCGAGATCGGGGTTGCCCGGGGAAACAAACTGTTTGGCGCCGCGATTTTGAGAAAGACCGACTTGTCCCTGGTGATCGCGGGCACGAATGACGAGACCACGAACCCGTTGCATCACGGCGAAATCGCGACCTTGAACCGGTTTTATGCGTTGCCCGCGGCGAGCCGCCCGGCGACCAGCGATTGCTTGTTCCTGTCGACGCATGAGCCTTGCTCGCTTTGTCTCTCGGCGATCACCTGGGCGGGATTTGACAATTTCCATTATTTCTTTGGCTACGAGGCGACACGGGATGCCTTCAATATTCCGCACGACCTCCGCATCTTGAGCGAGGTGTTCAAGATCGAAGATGGTGATTATGCCCGCCAGAACGCGTTCTGGACGAGCCGGAGCCTGATTGAAATGGCGGGTGACGATCCGATGTTGAGCCGACGCATCGAGGACCTGCGTCTCGGATATGACACGCTATCCGCCACCTATCAGGCGACCAAGGCGGACAACGACATTCCTCTTAGCTGATCGGTTGGGCGTCTTGGCTTATCAATGGGGCCAAAGCCATGATGCCGGTATCGATTTGCGCCGCGCTGGCCAACGAGAAACTAAATCGCGCGGTGTTGCCGCCCGACCCGTCGGCGTGAAAGGCGCGGCCCGGGACGAAAGCGACCTTGGCCTCCGCGACGGATCGTTCCAGCAGCGCCTTGGTATCGACGCTATCCGGAAAACTCACCCAGATGAACAAACCACCCTCCGGCTTTGTCCAACTGACCCCAGCGGGCATATGGCGTTCGAGGGCCGCCAGCATCAGGTCGCGCCGCCGCCGGTACTCACCGCGCGCCTCTTCGACCTTGGCGTCGAACACGGTTTCCGCGAGGCGATGGATGATCATCTGATTGAGCGGCGGGCTGTTCAGGTCCGAGGCCTGTTTGACCAGGACCAACCGCGATATCAGCGCCTTCGACGCACAGATCCAACCGACCCTCAAGCCTGGACTCAGGGTCTTCGAGAAGGTGCCGCAATAGATTACCCGCGAGGCATTGACGTCGCCGGACCTCGCCACGTCGATCGCCATGATCGATGGGACCGGCTTGCCCTCATAACGTAGCGCGGTATAGGCCGCGTCCTCGATCACCGCGATATCAAGCGCGTCCGCGAGGCCTAGGGTTTTCTCGCGGGCACCCAGGGTCATCGTCGCGCCCGTTGGGTTGGCGAAGTCCGGAACCGTGTAGGCGAATTTCACCGCCCGGGTCGGGTCGCCATCGCGCGCCGCCGCCGCATAACCCGCCGCGTCGATATTGGCACCCTCCGGGTCAAGCCGGTCATAGCGCGGCTCGTAGGCGTTGAAAGCCTGCAACGCGCCGAGATAGGTCGGCCATCGAACCAGCGTCGTATCTCCTGGCATGAGAAGCATCCGACCCAGAAAGTCCAAGGCCTGCTGCGAGCCCGAGGTGACGAGAATGTTGTCGCTGTCGCAGGGCACGCCCAACCCGGTCATATGGGCCGCGATCCAGGACCGCAGACCCGGGTCTCCTTCGCTGACGGCGTATTGCAGGGCCGACCGGGCACGTTTCGGATCGGCCATGATCTCGGCGCCGGCCGCGCGCGCTTCGGCTTCGGGAAACAGCGCGGGGTCGGGGATGCCGCCGGCAAAGGAAATGACGTCCGGTTGTTCCAGAAGTTTGAGAAGTTCCCGTATCTCCGAGCCGCTCATCCGCGCGGCGCGGCGAGCGTATCGCGGTTCCCAGTCGCTTGAATGGTGTTGCATGGGGGCCTCCCGTCGGTGTCGCCGACATATAGTCAATAATGCTGTCCTATTGTCAATAACTGACCTATATGCCGAATATCGACCCGAACCCCGGTCCATCCAAGGTCAATTGACGGCTTGGGATGAAAATGAGCAGAGTGCCGTCTGACTCCAACGATCCCAGGGGTCGTCCGAAACTCGCGGGGAAGCCGTCGTCATGTCGCAAAAGTCGCCGCCAGCCGCGCTCGCGCCGGGCCATGCTTTCTTCTTCGGCTTGGGCTACGCGGCGGAGCGATTGGCGGCTCGTCTCTTGTCGGCGGGCTGGCGGGTATCTGGAACCGTCCGTGATCCAGAGAAGCAAAACGCCCTAAGAGAGCGAGGAATAGCCGCGCATCTATTCGGGCCTGGCATGCCACTCGAAAATCCGGAGCGAGTGCTTGATGGCGTAACCCATTTGATCTCCTCGATCCCGCCGGTTGACGCGGGGGACCCGGCCTTGCTTGCTCATGGCGAGGCAATTCGGGCGACGGAGACGCTGCGCTGGACCGGCTATCTCTCCACGCCGGCGGTCTATGGCGACCGCCAAGGAGCTCTCGTGCACGAGAGCGATCCGCCCAATCCAGGGTCGGCGCGTGGCCGCCGCCGGCTCGCCGCCGAGCTGGCCTGGATGGATGTGCTGGATGGCGCCGGGGATGTTCAGGTTTTTCGCCTGTCCGGCATCTACGGCCCGGGAACCCGCAACGCGATTGCACAGGTGAAGGCCGGAACCGCGCGGATCATCGACAAGCCGGGGCAAGTCTTCAACCGCATCCATGTCGACGATATCGGGACCATCCTACTTGCCTCGATGGCGCGGCCCGCCGCGAACCGGATCTACAACGTCGCCGATAACGAGGCTTGCCCGAGCGGCGATGTTATTCGGTACGCTTGCGCGTTGCTAGGCGTCGAACCGCCGGAGCCTATCCCGTTCGACTCCGCCGCGCTCTCGCCGATGGCCCGGTCTTTCTATTCGGAATGCAAGCGGCTCGACACAACGCGGTTGGTGAAGGAACTGGAGGTCCAACTTGATTATCCGACCTATCGCGTGGGCCTGTCGGCTATTTTCGCCGAGCTTGGCTCGGGGGCTGAATAAGACCTTGACCACCATGATCCCGCATCCCACGTGAGAGCGCATGTCCACGGTCCTTTGTGAATGCCCTTACACCTCGCTGATCTCGGAGCCCACGTCGCTTTCGGGGGAGGATTTGATATGGATCGACGATCTGCGCGCCTGGATCGTCGACGAAGGCGCGCGCACCCGCAGCACCGGGGCGATCTGGCAACGGTTCTGTAATCGCCTGTATGAGAAAGGCGTGCCGCTCGCCCGGGCGGCGACGCAGATCAGGACCATGCATTCCGTTACGGCGGGCGTTCAGCGCCTCTGGACGCCGGG
>JADHLJ010000147.1 GCA_016780745.1 Alphaproteobacteria bacterium
GTGACACGGTCATCACTCGCACCCGCGTCAATTCTGTTGTCCCCGTCGCGAGCGCTTAGATTATCGCGGCCAGGTGTCCCTCTTATACGATTAACTTCCGTCGGTGCCTCGGTCGGCTCCGGAGGCGCTGGCTGCTCGGTTTCGCCAGTCGGCGCCTCGGTCGGTTCCGGAGGTGTTGGCTGCTCGGTTTCGCCGGTCGGCGCCTCGGTCGGTTCCGGAGGAGTCGGCTGCTCGGTTTCGCCGGTCGGCGCCTCGGTCGGTTCCGGAGGAGTCGGCTGCTCGGTTTCGCCGGTATCGACTGGTTCGCTTATCGCCGGCTCGGCTATGTCCGTCGAGGGATCGTTGACCAGAGGGTCATTTTCTTGACCGCCCGTGATGATCTCATCGACGGTGTTGCCGGTTTCAGGCGGCGAGGATCCCTCATCGGTAAGGCTGGAGCCGCCCGTTCCACCGGGATCCTCGAAACCGGAAACGCCACTATCGCCGCCGCCGGACTGAATCCCGTCATCTCGGCCACCGCCGATTCTTTCATCGCGCGCGCTCCGCGCGGGGCGCGCGTCAGAATCAGTATCCTCGGACCCAGCACCTTCCTCGGTCGAGCGAGTTGCCGCATCGGGCGTCGTCAAGGTATCGCCGTCATCCTGGCCGCCGCCCCCGACCAGGTCCTCATCGCCTGAACCCGCCTCCACCACGTCGTCGGAACGATCGCGCGTATCGGTTTCACCAGTCTCGCCCGCGACCTCACCCGAGCCGCCGGATTCCTCGCCACCAGCCTCTTGGTTCGACGCCGAGCCGCGGCCGGATTCACCACGGGAACCACGGCCCAGCGGGTTCAATCCATTCGCGGAAGATTCGGTGCCCTCGGCGCGGCTTCCGGAATCGCCCTGACCAGGCGCGCCCGCGCGGGCTGCCTCGGATGCTCCGGCACCTTCCTGTCCACGTCCCCGGGCGGCGCCGTCACCGCCACGCCCGCCTTCACTTTCGCCATCGCCTCCGCGCCCCTCGGCACGTGACACCTCTGCGTCAAAATTCACGGTCTGGCCGTCCTCGCCCTCGGCGAGGCCCTCGCCCTCTTCGGCATTCCTGGATACCGCGTCCAGGGTATCCTGATTGTCGAAAGTCGAGGCACGGCGCGCTTCCGTGGTTTCGGCCGACGGGTCGCGCTGCGAGCCTAGATGGACGTTGCCATCACCTGATTGACGGATCTGCGCGTCCTGATCGGCATCCTCGCGCGGCATCTCGTCGGATCGCCTACCGCGATCGCGGTTTTGGTCTTCCTCTTCACCTTGCACCGGCGCGATATCGAATTCTTCGACATCGTCTTCCTTGCGTTCATCCGCCATGGTGTCCTCCGTCGATCTACTATCGACCTCTTTTCAGTAACAGTTCCAGCCAACTATATAAAATTTTATTGAATTTTGATCAAGTCCTATTTTTATGCCAACGACCTTTCCATCGGGAACTTTTGATGGTACCGCCAACGCCGGTCGAACACTAGCGGAGTCGAAGTGCCCATGGCCGCGCATGAACGGTATCTTGATCTACTCAACGCCATCGGAGGGCGGCGCATCGCGGTCATTGGCGATGTCATGCTGGACCGTTCGGTGTTCGGCGATGTTGAACGCCTGTCCGCGGAAGCACCCATTCCAATCGTCGATGTCACCGAGGAAACCTTTCAGCTCGGTGGCGCGGCGAATGTTGTCAACAATCTGAATGCCTTGGGTGAGGATCCCGTGCTTTTCAGCGTTATCGGCGATGATCAGGACGGCTACCGGCTTTTGGACCTGGTTGGAAAGAGCACGCGAGGAGAGCAGTTCATATTCCCGGACGCGTCCCGGCCCACCACCGTGAAGATGAGAATGTTCGCGCAGAGCCGGCAGATCGCCCGCGCGGATTTTGAAACCCGGGCCCCGGTTGACGAGACCATCTGGTCGAAAATGACGACCATTCTGAATGACATCGCGCCCACGCTTTCGGCGTTGATCATCGAGGACTACAATAAAGGCCTGCTGCCGAGCCCGTTCATCGATGAAATTCTCAAGATCGCGAAACGGCACGGTCTGATGGTGCTGGTTGACCCGAAATTCGACAACTTCTTCTCCTACCAGGGCGTGACCGTCTTCAAGCCAAACCTTCGCGAGGCGTCGGAAGCTCTGGCGATGCGGGTATCCAACAAAAACGAAATCGAGACCGCCATTCGCGCGCTTCGTGAACGCATGGCTTGCGACAATGTCATGGTCACCTTGGGCGCGGACGGCGTTGCCCTGGTGGATTCGGAGGACAGGTTCGCAACTCTGCCGGCCTTCGTGCGCGTGGTGAATGACCCAGCCGGCGCCGGCGACACGGTGATCAGCGTCATGGCATCCGCCATGGCGGCCGGCGGCAGTCCCTTGGATGCCATGGGTATCGCCAATTATGGCGGCGGATTGATCTGCGAAAAAGTCGGCATTCAACCGGTAACGCCGACGGAACTTCGCGCGGCGGTACTGCGTCACGCGGATGAAGGCTAGAACAGAACGCGGCCTCGAGTGACCCCGCACCATCGCTTGGAGGCGAGGTTCTATCGAGTTCTCCGAGAACACCGCTTGGTCAGTCCTCTCCCAAGGAACCTTGACTTGGGACCAAGCGACCGTCGCGCGGGTCGACCCATGAGGCTCCCATGACAGTCTGGACCTTCATCAGGATCGAACGGCTATGTGCTCGGTTTCTCGTCGCGAAACCGAATATGGTGGCGGTCCTGGCGTTGGCGATCCTGGCGATCCTGGGGACTGGTCTTGATCGACTGGAGATCAAAACCGGTTATCGTGATCTATTTCACGCGGATGACCCGCTGCTCCTCGCCATCGACGCGATGAATGACCGTTACGGATCCGGCGACGGTTTGATTCTCATGATCAGCGCCCGAGACGGCGATGTGTTGGACCAGTCTGGCCTGCGGGCAATAAGCGCGCTAACCCGCTCTCTCGACGCCCTGCCGCAAACTCGGCGCGTCACATCACTCTCGACCCAACGCCGAGTCACCCGCACCGCGATCGGCACGATGCTTGTTGATCTGATCCCGGAGCAACCGCCACGAAGAGCGGGCGGGCTGAAGAGACTTCGAAAGAATATCCTGACAACGTCCGGGGTCGCGGAAACCCTCGTGACGCGAGGTGGAGACGCGACATTGATTCGCGTCGAGGTGAGCCTGCGAGACGGTGATCACACGGCACTCGTCGATTTCACCCGAAAAGTGCGAGCGCTGATAGACGACGTAAAAGCGACCGATCCGGATCTGTCGGTGGCGCTGGGCGGGCTTGTGACCCTCAACGACGCATTAGTCCAAGCGACCCACGCGGATATGCGGGTTCTGTTTCCGGCGATGGGTGTTTTGTTATGTCTGGGCCTCTTGGTGTTTACCAGAAGCCTTCGCGGCGTCGCCGGCCCACTGATCGTGGTCGGCGCGGCGGTGGTGGCGGCAATTGGCGCCGCTGGCTGGTTGGGGGTCCCGGTCACGCCGATCTTGTCGATCACGCCAACCATCGTCCTCGGAATTGGGATCGCCGATAGCTTACATATCCTCGTGAGCACTGACCGTGCCGGACTAGCGGGAGCAGCGGCGAGACCAGCGCTTTACAAGGCTCTGCGTCGCAATTTTGGGCCGATAAGCCTGACAACCTTGACCACCGGTGTCGGGTTTCTCTGCCTGATGTTCAGCGAATCCCCGCCGTTTCGGGACCTCGGCCTGATATCCGCGATCGGCGTTCTCGCGGCGCTGTTCTTTACCCTCACCTTGCTTCCAGCGATCAGCGTGATTGCCCCGGGTAAGATTCGCTCTGGATATAATCGAATGGGGCAATGGATCGGCAAGATCCTGGACGTCGTGACGCGCCGGCGTCGTGTCGCATTGGTGGTGATAGGGGTGCTCGTTGCCATAGCGGGGGCCGGACTCTCACAAACGCGAAGCGATGATCAACTCACGCAGTGGTTTGACGAATCCCTCGCCTTCAAGCAAGACCTGAACACCATTCGCGATACATTTGGCCCGACGGAAAGAGCTTCGTGGGTAATTCCCCTGCCGCGCGGCCGAGATACCCTTGATGCTAGGTTCCTCGGATCCTTGGATACATTCTCAACCTGGCTCGAGGATCAGCCGGAAGTCGCCGACACAATCACCCTTTCATCAATCCTTGAACCACTCTCGGCCAAGGAAACGCTCGCCGCCGAGATCGCAACCCTCGACCGGTTGCATCGATCCGAGCAAGGCCGCGACAGGCTCTCGGCGCTGCTGTCGCGAGATATGGATGAAACCCGGGTGATCGTGATCCTTGAGAACGGATCGACCCTGGCACTACAAGCCCTGGCGGCACGAGCCGAGGCCTGGACAGGCAAACAGCCGGGACCGATTAGCGAGGCGCGACCATCCGGTCCGGTTTGGAGCTTGGCGAAGCTAGTCTCCTCCAGCACCCAAACCATGCTGATCGGGACGACGGTCGCGTTCCTGGTGATCGCGGCTTGCCTCGGCCTTCTACTTCGGTCCTGGCGGCTTGGCGTGGTGGGGTTGACCGCGATGGTGGTACCGCCGGCGCTGGTCTACGGGATCTGGTCGTGGACGGGGCGACCGATCGGGCTCGCGGAATCAGTGGTCGCGGCAACCTCGCTTGGCCTGCTGGTTGATATCAGCATTCACATTCTCACCCGCTATCGGGCGGGAGCGCTTGTCGGGCTTGATCCACGGGTTCGGATCCGCCGGGCCTTTGAAGCCGCCGGCCCGGCTCTATTGACGGGTTTTCTCATTCTCATCGCCGGGTTTGCCGTCCTGACGCTGTCCCCGTTCCGAGGCAATATGCATTTCGGCCTACTGACCGCCGCGACCCTGGCGGTCGGACTACCGGTGGCGGTCCTAGTATTACCCTTCGGACTAAAGCAAGATCCCGGCGCCAGCGGCGGGGATGGAGATCAATCGACCACGATAACGCCCGGATCAAGGTCTTCATCGGTATAAAGGCGGCCCACCGCCTTCGCCCGTGCCGTTAAGACGGCACGCTGATTAATGTAACCCTTGTCGGTGATCTCTCCGGCGTCGATTTGCGGTGGCGTCGCCATCAAAAGAACCCGGCGGATACGGGTACTGCTCGCCGGCTCCGCCGCGTTGTGTCGCGCCAGACCCGCCGTGACCGTGTCACGTACACGTGGGTCAGCCAGAACGGTATCGGCGGGCACATCCTCGCCAAGATCCGGGCAGAGCCCGCGGCAGGCCTCCAAATTGACGAATCCCAGCAGCCCTATGAACCCACGATCATGACCCGTGACGACGCAATCCTGGATTATCGGGTCCGCCGCGGCGATTGCCTTGACCCGCAAGTTTCCGACCTGCACCCAGGTTCCAGTGGTTAGTTTGAAATCCTCGGCCAACCGGCCATCAAACACCAAGCCAGCCGCGGGATCATCCGGATCATTGAAGCGCACCGCGTCACCAGCGATGTAAAACCCCTCGTCATCGAAGGTCGCCTTGGTAAGCGCCTCGCTCTTCCAATATCCCGGCGTGATGTTTGGCCCCCGCGCGCGGATTTCCATTGTACCGGCATGGGGCACCAGTTTCAGTTCGGTACCCGGCAACGGCAGGCCGATGACGCCTGCGCGCTCTATCGGATAATGCACGCGGGTTGCGGCGGGGGCGGTCTCGGTGGTGCCCCAGGAAGAGAACATCAGCACGCGCTCGCCCCGGGCCGCCACCGCCAATTCTTCGAGCCGCGTCCAAATATGGGGCGGCAGTGAAGAGCCAGCGTAGAAAATCACATCCAAGCCGCCGAAGAACCGGTCTCGGAAGTCAGGATCGGATTCTAGATGCGGGAGCAGCAGCTCAAAGCCACGTGGCACGTTGTAGGCAAGCGTCGGCGCGACCTCGCGGAGATTCCGCAAGGTTGGCTCGAAACGTCCCGGCACCGGCCGCCCCGCGTCGATATAGAGCGAGCCACCATTTCGCAGGATCGTATGGAAGTCGTGATTGCCTCCGAAGGTATGGCTCCAAGGAAGCCAATCGACCAGCACGGGTGGTCGCTCTGCGAGAAAAGGCCAGACCGCGGCGATTTGTTCCTGGTTAACCGTCATCATGCGCTGTGTGTTGATCACCCCCTTTGGCGCGCCGGTGGAGCCCGAGGTGAACAGGATCTTGCCGACCGTATCCAGCCCGACCGCGGCGAATGCCTGGTCGACGGCCTGGGTGGGCGTCGTGGCCAGGAGTTCGGAGAAAGGTCGGTCGCCGGGAGCCGGCTTCCTCGCCACCACGAAATCCGCGTCACCAAAGTCCACCCCGTCGAAGGCCCGACGATAGGCCTCGCCGCTCTCGGCGAAGACAAGGCCTGGAAGTGTCATTTGGACGATATGACGAAGCTTCTCAAAATCCTTGGACATCAGGGAATAAGCCGGAGAGACCGGCACCACCGGCACGCCGACATGAAGAGCGCCCAGGGTAAGTTGGGCCTGGGCAAGACTATTGTCTGACAGGATCATCACCGGTCGGGATGGTCCGAGACCGAAATTCAGCAAGGCCTGTCCGATGGCCCGAGCGGCATCGAAAGTGTCGCGATAGCCGAGGCAAACCCAATCGCCATCCGCGCCGTCCTCCCGTTCGGCCAGGAAGGTCGCGTCGGGGGTCCGCTCCGCCCATTGTTCGAGCCAGACGCCCACGGCACGCGGCGGCTCCGCCATGGCGATCGGCGATGTAAGGACGATCGAGCCGTCATCGCGACGATCAACATCGACGCGCGCGGGCGCCAAGGACAGCTGGTTGAAAGGCGGCTTGCTCACACTCATGCGACCTTGTCGGACCGCGCGCGAGCCAGCGAAGAGCCTGGGTCAAGCCAACGCTTGAGGTTGGCCGTGATGAAGTCATCATCCGCGAGATCGGGATAGGCGGCGGCAACCCGGTCCAGCTCCTCGGCCTGGCCCGGGCTCATCTTCTCGCCCGGGTCCAGGAGAACGAGATTCTCCAACAATCCCTGGCGACGCAGGACCTCGTGACATCCAGCGATGCAACCAGCAAAATCGTTCGCGGCGTCAAAGAAAGCCGCGTTGCTATCCGTCACCCGAGCGTCTTCGGCCAGCAGCGCCGGTGGGATTTCGCCACGCGCCACCGCCGCGTGGCATTGCTCCAGCAGGCGCACCGCCGATGATGTCCAGGCACACCAGTGGCCGAGCAACCCACCAACGATCCTCACCGAGACCATCTCGTCGCCGCGCCGTATCGAGAACGGCGTCAAGAGATCGGCGACGATATGATCGTCATTGCCGGTATAGAGCGTGATCCGGTTCTCCGCCCCCGCCTCCACGACACCACGAAGCACGTCGAGCGTCCGATAACGATTGAAGGGCGCGATCTTGATCGCGACGACATTGTCGATCTCGGCGAAGCGGCGCCAAAAATCCACCGACAGAACCCGCCCGCCAACCGCCGGTTGCAGATAGAACCCGACCAAGGGGATCTCCTCGGCAACAGCGCGACAATGGGCGATGATCTCGTCATCCCCGGCGCTCGCGAAGGCGGCAAGGCTCAGCAATCCGGCATGATAGCCGAGATCAAGCGCCAGACGCGCTTCCTTGAGCGCCTGCTCGGTCGGCCCGCAGAGCCCGGCGATGCGGATCAGGGGCCGATCGGTCCAATTGTCCATTTCCTCCGCCGCGACACGCAGCACCGGCTCGTACAGACCAACGTCCCGGATCGCGAATTGGGTCGTGTGAACCCCCACCGCGAGGCCGCCCGCGCCCGCGTCAATGTAATAACGGCTCAAGGCGCGCTGGCGGGTCTCATCCAGCGTTCGGTCCTTGTGCAAGGCCAAGGGGTGGGCGGGTATCACAACGCCCCGGCGCAAGGCGTCGAGAACGTCCTTCGGAAGGTCTTCTCGGTGAAGAGCCATACTGAGTGCCTTTGTTGAGTGCCCTTATTGAGCGCCCTTATTGAGTGCCGGCCCCAAATGCGCCGGACGACGAAAGTCTACGCCGCCGGCAACACCGCCGCCAAGACCCGCTTTATCTCGGCGTTATCCGAGCATTAGCCCAATTCCGGCCCGGTGATCGCGAAAACCCGGTTTGGGTCATCGAATGGTTGGTCCGCGCCAAGAAGCATCCGCGTGTAGGGTCGTTCGGCGCGAAACCCGGATCGCGTTAGCCATTCGATCAAATCGATGTGACGGTCCGGGACGTCAATCATGACGGGACCGTTAACCCCGGACAAAGCGGCATGCAATAGGGCGATCGCCATCCCTCCATCCTCGGCGACAATGGGGCCGATCTGGTGGGCGCCTCTACCGTTTCGCCCGAGACAATAGCCCTTACCGGTCTCATGAACCCATGCCAGGGACGGCGCGCGTTGGCGCAGGTCCTCCAGGAGGTCAAGTCGGTCAGCGCCGAAGGCCAGTAAATCCAAGGACGCCAGGACGGATATCTCGCCGCCGCGTAGAGGCCGGCACCCGGAACCATCAGGCACCGGCTCGAAACGTGGGCTTTCGGCGCGGTATCGGGTAAGGCCGTAGATGTCGTTGAAGCCAAGCGGGCCATAGACGGCTCGTCCGGCGGGCGTGGCATCGAGGCCGGGAGTTTTCCCCACCGCCTTCAATGCTTCGATGGAATGCGTCATGAGCGCGCTCGCGATCCCATGGCGGCGCCAGGCGGCGGTCACCAGCACCATGGATATCCAACCAAATGACCCGGATTGCGGTAGCGTCAGCGCGGTCGCGACAACCCGTTCGCCGGAATCAATACAGGCCCAACCGCGTCCATGGTGGATCATCCAACGCCAATCCTCGGCCCCTTGATTCCAGCCGGCTTCCCGCGACAAGGCGATACCGGCTTCGATATCACCTGGCCCGAGGTCGCGAAGCCGGACCCCGTTTGGAAGTTTGTCGGCGTCAGTAGCTGCCATCGCGGGTCTCGAAATGCGTGGGCTTGTCGAGGCTCTCGAGATCGCGCGCCACCCAATCGGCGACCCAGTCGATGACCCGGTCAAGAGACGCCGCGGGCGGCCCGAACAGCGCTTTGGCGGCGTCGGTGTTCATCAACCACGCGGTTTCAGCCTCCTCGCCGATGATCTTCGCCGGTTTGCCAAGGCGTTCGGCGAAAGCGTGGGCGAGCGACCGGACACTGGTCGCCTCCGGCCCGGAAACGTTGAGCGGGGAGACCGGATCGGTCGCATGGGCCAGCGCGCCGAGGATTTGGGCGTTGGCATCGCCCTGCCAGATCACGTTCACATGGCCCATCGTGACATCCACCGGCGCGCCGTCACGAACCTTGATGGCAACGTCGTGTAGGACGCCGTATCGCATATCAAGCGCGTAGCTCAGCCGGATGAGACGTCCGGGCGTGCCATGCTCTCGCGAGAAATATTCGAACAGGCGCTCGCGGGCGACGCAGGAATTCGCGTATTCGCCGGAAGGCGCGACTGGCGGATCGGCTTCAAACGCGCCACCACCGATGACCGGCATGTACGGGTACACACAGGCGGTCGAAAGCGAAACGATCCTCGAGCTCGCGAACCTCTCCGCGACCAGTGTCGGGGCGTGCGCGTTCATCGCCCAGGTCAGCCACTCGGCGCCGGAAGAGCCGAATTTGCGGCCCGCCATGAATATAATGTTGGGAACGTCCGGCAAGGCCGCCACCGCCTTACGATCGAGAAGATCGCAAGTTATGGTCTCGACACCCTGATTTTCCAAGCGATCTCGAACACCGGGATCACTGAACCGGGCGACACCGATCACCCGGCGATCGGGGGCGGCCCGTTTCGCCAATCGCGCGAGCGTCGGACCCATCTTGCCGGCGACGCCAAGGACCATGATGTCGCCCTCGACCAAGGCTAGTTTTCCAGCCAGCCAGGGCGGCGGTGTGGTCATCACCTCTTCCAGATGCTCGACATTCTCGAACCGATCGGGAAACGCGGCTGGATCGATGTCATTCATGGAATATGTCCTCGGGGCATTGTCCTTGGGCGCTCGTTCTCGGATGGGCGGAAACGGCCTCCATCAGTGAACACCTTGAGCTTGCGGTTGATCAACCGTCTTGGTGATCCCATCTCTAGCCCATCTCCGGGTCTCCAAAAGCGGGGTTTAGTTCGATTCAATTTTCAGTTAATTTGATCCATTGAAAGGGTCACCGCATGCGCGCGATCATTACTGGAATGATTTTCGGACTTGTCGCGGCGTTCGTTCCGCCGCCGCAAATCGTCGCGCCAAGCATGGCCGGAGATCTGCTATCGACCAACAAACGACACTATACAAAAGGCCCGCGACGCGGCGCCTATAAAGGCTTCAGCGGCAGCACGCGAAACCGCCGAACGATCACCGTTCAGGCGCAGAACGACAATCTCTATGCCAAAGACGATGGCTATATCGCGAATGCCGCGGACTTCGATCTCGAGGCATCGCTGGCCTGTCGGGAAGGCCGGCTGCGACGGCTCGGGGGCGGGATCGCGGAGTTCAACAAGACCCGATACCCCGCTGCTTTTGCCCGACAGATGTCCAAGGCCCAGGGCATCGCGCTTTCCAACAAGCTTTATATTTTCGTGAATGAGAGCTCCACCGCCTGCAGGGTCTATACTTTTGGTCCTTAAGTTTTAGGCCGCCCTAAAAATGTGCGGATCTTGATCCACGGGAGCTCGGCTGATGTCTCTTCGCATCACCTTCGTGGGCACCGGAGACGCCTTCGGCGCCGGTGGTCGCTTTAACACCTGTTTTCTGATCGATACGCCCGACAGCCGGATCGCCGTCGATTTCGGCGCCACCAGTCTGGTCGCGCTGAA
>JADHLJ010000148.1 GCA_016780745.1 Alphaproteobacteria bacterium
GGTGGTCCCCAAATTAGCGTTGGGGCCGATTTTCATCATTTGGTTCGGCTTTGGCATGACCTCGACGGTGATCATCACCGCCTTGATCTGCTTCTTTCCCCTGCTGGAAAACACACTCTCCGGCACACAATTGGCAACACCGGAAAAACGCGATCTGTTTCGCATGCTCGGCGCGACGCGTCTTCAGACCCTGTTCCAATTGAAGATTCCAACGGGCCTGCCGGTCATCATGGCGGGGGTGCGGGTGGCGATTGTCCTTGCCCTGGTCGGCGCGGTGGTCGGCGAGTTTATCGGCGGAAGCGAAGGGCTTGGCGCCAGCATCATCGCGGCGCAGGGAATGATGGACACGACGTTGATGTTCGCGCTTTTCATTGTCATCACGATGATGGGCCTGGCGTTTTACCAACTCACTATTCTACTGGAAAAATGGCTGCTACGCGGCCGAAACAAGGGAACCACGTTATGATTTCACGCACTCTCGGCAGCCTTTTGCTAGCGATCGCCCTGATCGCCTCGCCGGTCGCCGCCTGGGCGCTCGACAAGGTGTCCGTCGCGGGCTGGAGCAAACCGATCAGCGAGATCACCAATCTACTGGCCGAGCCGGATAAAGGTTTCTTCGAGGCCCGCGGCATCGATCTCGGCTATGTGCCGGGCGCCGGCGGTGGTTCCGCGATCACCAATATGCTATCCGGGGCCGCCGAGGTCGCGTTCACTGATCCCGCGTCTTTCTACCAGGCCTTGGATCGGGGCGAGGATCTCGTCGCGATTTACAATATCTACCCGCAGAATGTGTTCAACGTCGTGGCGCCCAAGGGTCGAGGGATCGAAAAGCCCGCCGATCTGAAAGGCAAGACGATTGGCGTTTACAGCCTGTCCAGCGGCACGCGACAGAACCTTCAGGTGCTGTTGCATCAGGTTGGCCTGACCGAGGCCGATGTCACCATCAGGGTTACCGGCCTGCTGAACTTCGCGCCGGTTATTCAGGGACAGGTGGACGCGACCGCCGCGACCGACACCGGTCTCTATGTCGGCAAACTCAAGGGCCTCGGCGATGTAAATGTCATCAACGTCAAGGACAGCCTCAACGTACCCAGCGACATGTTCGTCGTCACCCGGAGCTATTATGAGGCGAACAAGCCGTTGCTACGGCGTTTCCTGACCGCCTATCGCGATAGCGCCGCCTGGATGATCACCGAGCCGGAAGAGGCGGCCAAGATCGCGATCACGCGCTCAATCAACGGCCGGAACGAGGCGGTCAATCTGGAGATCATCAAAATCCGCAATATCTCCGCCCAATCACCGACCACGGACGCCAAGGGGCTTGGCCATTTCGACGTTGATCTGCTTCAAAAGGGCGCCGACACGTTCCGGGAACTTGGCCTGATCAAGTCCGACCTGGATATGAACGCGGTCATCAAGTCCGACCTGCTGCCCGAGTAAGCGCGTTGGATTTCGCGAACAAAACCGTACTGGTCACCGGCGCCAGCCGAGGCATAGGGGCCGCGATAGCGAAGGCTTTCGCGGCCGAGGGCGCCGCCGTCGCGGTCAATTACCTGACGAACACCGAGGCGGCGGACGCGATCGTGACGGCATGCGAAGCCGCCGGCGGAACCGCATTGGCGATCCCGGCGGATGTCACGGACCGCCAAGCCTCGGACAAGCTTGTGGAGACGGTACTCGAGGAATTCGGCAAGATCGACGTCCTGGTCAATAACGCCTTTCACCCCTATCGGTTCGACCCGGAAGCCAGGAAGCCGCACTGGGAGTTAACCTGGGAAGACTATCAGCGGCAGATCGACGGCACGCTAAAATCCGCCCATGGCCTGATCCAAGCGGTGTTGCCATCCATGCTGGCCCGGGCGGAAGGCTCCATCGTCAACATCGCGACCGATTTGGTGGCGCGCCCCACCGTCCCCTATCACGACTACACGACAGCCAAGGCCGCCTTGATCGGTTTCAGCCGCAATCTGGCGATGGAGCTTGGGCCGCTGGGGGTTCGGGTAAACACGGTCGCGCCGGGCTTGGTTTACCCCACCGAGGCCAGCCACGGCACCAAGGAGGCCGTAAAAGAATCGATCATCGCTCAAACGCCCTTGCGCCGCATCGCCACCCCGCAAGACATCACGGGACCGGTTCTGTTTCTGGCTTCGGACTGGTCTAGGTTCATGACCGGCCAGACGCTGTATGCCGATGGCGGTCTGGTTATGGGTTAGATGTAGATACTTCTAGAACCCGTTTCATTCCTTCGTTGCCACCAAAACCGAAATGGCCTCGGTGAGCACCTTTTCCACTCGGACATAAAATCGACGGCGCGGAAAACACCACCACCGTCGCGCGACGCGGAATTCCGATCAATGCGATCAATGCTTTGACCGGAAAACTGATTGAGGCGTCGACCTTCGGAAACGGTTTCGCGAACGCGGTTACCCGGCCCGTCGATCTGATATAGTTTTTTCCAATCAGTCTGATTTTCGGGGGCTACGAGGTGGGCGAAAATATTTCTGGTGACGGCGGACCAACAAAGACACGACGCGCTTGGCTGTAATGGCGGGCAGGTCGCGCGAACCCCCATCATTGATGGTCTGGCGGCGACAGGCATCAATTATCGGCGCGCTCACAATCAGAATGTCGTCTGCATGCCGGCGCGGGCGACCATCATTTCCGGCCAGCATGTGCGCAGCCATGGGGTCATCATGAACGGCGTGCCGTTACCCGAGAACACGCCCGATATCGCGCGCCTCCTGATGTCCGTCGTCAGATTATTTGGGACAGGAGCGGTGATTCCGTAACGGAGGCTCTGGCTCTCGCTGGTTGATGCTATGCCGCTTGGCGCAAGTTCGCCAAGCGTCGTTTTTTCATGGTGTCTACCTTGATGCGTCTCCTTCTCTCGATGATGGCCTGATCTCGACCGAAGTAGACATCGGCCGGCGTGAGGTTGCCGAGGCTCTCGCCCTTCTCGTCGATTGCGTGCAATCGACTGCCAGGCAAGGGGTATCGGTGGTGGTTGTAGTCGTTGATGAAGGCCTCGATTTGCCGTTCCAGATCTCCGGGCAGGAAGTAGTTCTCCAGCGGCACCCGGTTCTTCAAGGTCTGATGCCAGCGCTCGATCTCGCCTTGGGTCTGGGGATGGTTGGGAGCGCCCCGAACATGCCCCATGCCTCGTTCGTCGAGCCACTCCGCGAGCTCGCTGGCGATGTAGAACGACCCGTTGTCGCTCAGCAGGCGTGGTTTGTGGATGATCTCGGCCTTGTCACGGCCCGAAGCTTCCAATGCCAGGTTCAGCGTGTCGGTGACATCACTCGCCCGCATGGTGGTGCAGAGCTTCCAGGCGATCACGTAGCGTGAGTAATCGTCCAGGATGGTCGACAGATAAGACCAGCCCCATGCTCTCACCCGGCTGATCATTGCCTTGCAATGATCGATAGGGCGATCACCTTCAGATAGGTGAAGTCGGTCTGCCACATCTGGTTCGGTGCCGTGGTCTTGTCCCGGAACTCGTCCCCTGCCCGGCAGGCGAAGCGACGCTTCGCCGAGAGGGGGCCGCCTTGATCACCACGAAGGCCGGGCTGGTGATCAGGTCATGCGCCTTCAGCAAGCGGTAGACCGACGCCTCGCAGACGAAGTAGTCCTTCGTGTCGGTAAATCGCACCGCCAATTCCCGAGGCGATAGCCCCGGGTATTCCAGGGCCAGGTCGACGATCCGGCGGCGGACCTCGTCCGGGATCCGGTTCCACACCCGGCCAGGGCCACTGGTGCGGTCCCGCAACCCAGCTGTCCCGAACGCATGGTATCGATCGTACCACCGATAGAACGTCGTGCTCGGAATGCCGAGCTTGTCCAGGGTCCGACGAACCGGCAGATGGGATCGCTCGACGAGACGGATGATCTCGAGCTTCTCGGATGCCCCCTCTCGGCGAAGCAAGCTTCGCCTGCCGGGCAATGGGAGTATCTCATGTGTCGTCGTCCCCGGTTCTTATCCGGCAGGTGATGCGCGCATCACCGAGAGGGCCCGATCATGCTTTTTTTGAGCGGACGGTTCTCCAGGCTCAGCTCCGCCACCAGCTCCTTCAGGCTCTGTGTCTCGCGGCGTAGTCCATGGACCTCGTTGCTCGTCGCCTGACGCTGGGTGTCGCCGGCCAAGCGTTTCTTCCCGGCTTCGAGGAACTCCTTCGACCAGCTGTAATACAACCCTTCCGCTATACCCTCGCGCCGGCACAGAGCGGCGATGCTTTCCTCGCCACGCAGCCCCTCCAGCACGATCCGGATCTTCTCCTCGGAGGAATATTGCCGGCGCGTCCTGCGACGGATGTCCCGAACCGCCTTCTCGGCGGGTTCCTTGGGTGTCATGGATTTCTGCCTCATCTTCGTTCCCTTCGGTCACGACGATGAGCCAGAAATCCTCCGTTACGAAAAGCCCTATTCTGTCTCAAAGGCGCTGACGCCGGACAGTTGGCCTATGTCGACGCGATCACGCGGCTTTATCGGCCAACACCAACCGATCGATTAAGCCAAGTTTTCGATCAAACTTTTGACCTTGCGATGCACGACATTTTCGTCGGTCTTTCATCGGGTTCCTCGATCTATGTCGTGCCGGAACGTGAGCAACAGAGCCCCGGAGGCTTCATTCGCCGCCACGCGCTTACATTCTGGTTCTCAACGCCTTCCACCGCGGCGCTAATGCAGCGCGTTGGTGCTCTGAAGCCTGGTACTTTCCCGAGCATCCGATTGAGTTTGTTCTGCGGCGAGGCGCTGCCACGAGACCTGGCCGACTCCTGGGCGGTCGCCGCGCCGAACAGCCGGGTCGAGAATCTCTACGGGCCAACCGAGGCGACGATCGCGATTACCCGATTTGCGATCGAGGATACGCCCCGCCACGATGACGGCGGCGTTGTTCCGATCGGGTTTCCGTTCCAAGGCCAGGTTGCCGCCCTATGCGGCCCCGACGGGGAGTTCATCGAAGCGCGTGAAGACGCGGAGGGAGAGCTCATCCTTTCCGGCAGCCAGGTTAGTCTCGGATACTGGCGCGATGGTGCGCGCACGGATGAGAAATTTCCGACAAACATGAAAGCGGACCCGGAGCATCGTCGCTGGTACAGGACCGGAGATCTGGCGCGATACAAGGAGGCAACCGGTTTTCACTTCCTCGGCCGGATCGACGATCAGGTTAAGATTCGGGGCCACCGCGTCGAATTGGCGGAAATCGAGATTGCTCTTAAAAACGCGTCGGGATCCGCGCTCGTCGCCGCCGTCGCATGGCCGCGCACCACGTTTGGGAGTGACGGCGTGGTCGGATTCGTTTGCGGTTCCGAGAAGCCGGAAGACACGATCAGAGAGCGGTGCGCGGCGCTTGTCCCGGTCTACATGGTGCCACGCCGCGTGATCATCCTGGACGAAATGCCCATCAACACCAGTGGAAAGATTGATCGCGCCGCGCTTGTCGCGCAACTCGAAGGCGGGACGACGTAAAGATGCGGACATTTTTCGTTGGAGATGTGATATCCGCCCGTCCGATTCTGCAAGCCATCGCCGACCAGGGTCGCCTTGTCGGCGCGGCCGTGGACGGAGAGCGCCATCGACAGACCGCGCGCGAACTTGGCATCGACCCGATTGCCTCGGGCTCTCTCAACGGCGCGGCGGCGCTACGCGGATTGCGGGATCTCGACATCGACCTAATCGTTAACTTCAACTCCACCGTCGTTTTCAGGGAAGACCTTCTTGATTGCCCACGCATTGGCTCCATCAACTTCCACCCCGGCCTGCTTCCCGGTTACGCCGGTCTCAATGTCCACCAATGGGCGATCTTGAACGGCGAGGCCGAAACCGGCTCGACAATCCATGTCATGACGCCGCGGATCGACGCCGGCGGCGTTCTTGCCCAATCCACCCTGGCGATCGGAGCCGCCGATACTGGTTTGTTGTTATTCATGAAACTGCTACGAGACGGCGCGAGCCTAATGGCCAGCGTTCTCCAAGACATCGCGAAAGCCGGGTTCGCTGAAGCAACGCCTCAGAAGCAGGATTTTCATCACTACTACCGCCGGTCCGACCGACCGTGCGGCCGCATAGATTTCTCGAAATCCACCTCCGAAGTGGACCGATTAATCCGCGCGCTCAGTTATCGGCCAATGGAATCGCCTCTTGGGGTAGCTTATCTGGAAACGCCCCTTGGCCGCATGGAACCGGCCATGATTTCCAGCATTCCGTCTCCGCCGGGGGCAACACGCCGGCCAGGAGAGGTCGTGTCCATTGAAGCGGACCTCCTGGAGATTGCTTGCGCGGACGGCATCCTGGCGGTGAAAAGCGCTTATGTCGGCGGCGAGCGACTAAAAGCGGGAATAGCGGCGGGAAATCTCGGCTTGCGGGTCGGATCGATGGTATAGGTGCCGAAATGGCAAACCGGAACTAGCGCCGCGCAAGGACTGAAGGACGAAGAATGGTTGAGGACCTACTCAAGGAGTGCAGAACGGTTGACGATGCCGAACGCGCCCAGCACCTAAAACGATTGCGCTCCACGGGCTATACGAAGGTGGAAGGGGGGCTCGCCCCGGGGCTGGTTGATCGATCGCTGGAGAAAGTCCGAGACCTGTTCGAACGGCACAAGGACAGCATGGCATCGGTTCCAAGTGAATGGGATGCCCGCTGGGTTTTGAATCTTCAAAACAAGGACAAATTCTTCATCGACCTCCTTGAGTTACCGATCATCACCGCGTTAACCAAACCCCTATTGAACGATCCCTATTTCAGACATTTGCCGCCCGAGGACCCGAATTACATCTTGGGACAGTTCGTCGCCCGCTCCAGCGTGAAAGAGCTGCAATTGCATATGGATGCCGGGATGCCACAACCTGGACCGGACACCACGATGGTTCAGTTGGGTCTCGTGCTGCAGGACATGGACGAGGAAAACGGCTGCACCAGGGTTATTCCCGGCTCGCATCTGTTGGGGGAATACAGCGACCGGGACCTTCTTCACTATCACCCTATACCCGCCAAGGCCGGAGATATCGTCGTGTGGGATGCCCGAGTCTGGCATGGCAGCGGCGAGAATGCATCCATGGACACGCGATGGAATCTCGTCGCGACATTCCAGAGATGGTGGGTCAAACAATCCTTTGATATGCCCCGCGCGTTGCCCCAATCGATATTCGAGCAACTAAGCGACCGCCAAAAGGCATTGTTGGGATTTTGCACGATCCCGCCACTGGATGAGTTTGAGCGACGCACCCGCGCGCGCCCCTATGCGGATTTACCGTCACAAGTCGAAGACTTCTATCGAAAATAGATCGCGCGCCGGCCCAACGCCGGCACTTACCGCCAAACGAAGTGTATCCATGAACAATCTGATCCAACTGACCCGAGACCTCTGTCAAATCCCGTCCGGCATCGTTGCCGAAGGCAATGAGCGCCTGTTTCAGAGGATCTCGGAAGAGATCGACCTGGAGATGTTCCGCTATCCATCGGGTAGCGAATACAACGGTTGGGTCATACCCCATCAATGGACCGTGGAAACCGCAACCATCCATAAGGACGGCGCGTTAATCTATGACGGCACGGTGAATGTCCTGGGCGTGGCGCATTATTCGAGAAGCTTTGAGGGCCGGCTATCCCTCGAGGAATTGAAACCGCACCTCTTTTCCGTTCCCTCGATGCCGGACGCCCATGTTTTCCATTGCACCTGGCTTTATCGGCCGTGGATCGAGGACTGGGGATTCTGCCCGCCGCACAATCTGGTCCAGAGCTTGGCGCCCGGGGACTACGATATCCGCCTGAAAACCCGATTGGACTCCGGCGATATGCTTGTTGGCCATCACCACAAACGAGGTCGCTCCGACAAAACAATCGTGTTTCAATCCAATACCTGCCACCCATATATGGCCAATGACGGGTTCGCGGGCACCGCCGTGATGATCCGACTGTTCCAGTGGCTGGCGGAGCGCGATACCCACTACAGCTATCGCTTGTTGCTCGGCCCGGAACACCAGGGAACGGTCTTCTATCTTCGCGATCATAGCCGTGCCGAAATCGACAACTTCGTTGGCGGCGTTTTTGGTGAAATGATGGGAACCGATGGCGATTTTGTCGTCGCCAGTACCTTTGACGGCGATGAGATGATCGACAAGGCGTTCCGGCATGTTGTTAAGCATCACACCAAACGCCACCGGTTCGTCGGTTTCCGCGAAAGCGTGGGTAACGACGAGACGGTCTGGGAAGCGCCCGGCATCGAGGTTCCCTTCGTCCAGGTCAACCGTTTCCAAACCCACTCAGTACCGTTCCCCGAGTACCATACGAACTTCGACACCCCCGACCTTATGAACGTCGACTGCCTCGAGGAGTTCCTGGACGTCTTCAAGAAGGTCATTTTGCTGCTGGAAAGCAACGTGACCATGCGCCGGAAATTCGACGGCCTCATCGCGCTCTCCAACCCCAAGTACAACATCTACCTAGAGCGCTTCGACCCCTCGAAATCAAGCGGCTCGCAGAAGTCGTACAGCAACGCCTGGGGGGAATTGCAGGACGCGATTCCGCGATATTTCAACGGGACCCTTTCGGTCATGGACATAGCGGACAAACATGGCATCGACTTTTTCGAGGTCCGTCGATATGTGCAACAATTCATCGACAAGAATTTGGTCGACGGCAAACTTGATGAAATGGAACGACGGGAAGTTTTGCATTTCGACGAACTGGAATAGCAATCTTGGAAACGATCAGAACAATCTTCTTCGGTGATTCCTTTATAGCCTGCCCTGGCCTTCCAGCCTCCGAGACCTGGCCGGCCCTGGTCGAGCAAAATCTGGGCGGCCAGTTCGGCGCCCGACTTGAGCTGGAGTTTCAGATCCGAAGCGCCTCGCAAGAAAATACGCGTGGTGCACTGGAACGGATGCAGAAGGATGTGCAATTCGCCGAACCCGACATCGTGGTCATTCAATACGGTACCAACGACTCGACACATTGGCTTAGCAATCGCGGAGCCCCGCTTGTATCTCAGTCGGCCTTCAGGGCCAACCTCGAGGAAATGATCGATCGCTGCCGCCGCTTTTCCATTCCCCGGGTCGTGTTCCTCACAAGTCACAAAGTAGCCCTTGATCGTTATGATATAAATGGGCTGACGCCAGATCAGAACACCGCGATTTATGATGACATCACCCGCGTCGTGGCGGCCCGCGAGTCCTGCCTTGTCGCCGATGTTCGCGATGCTTGCGGGGCGCTCGACGCAAGAACCATTTGCCAGGACGACCAAATTCACGTCAATCAAGCTGGCGCCAAGCTCTATGCCGATGTAGTCACGCCAGTTCTGAAATCCACGATTGACGGCCTCATGACTTTGAAATCGGCCAAAATCCCAGAGCATGCGCATGATTAACGTGGGCTTGGTCGGCGCCGGTAAGATTGTCGAAACGTTCCATCTGCCTGCCTGGAAACAGGTACCAAACGCCCGTGTCACCGCGATCTGCGACCCACGCCTTGACGCCGCGACCGCGCTGGCGACACAACATGAAATCCCTCGGATATATGAAAGCGTTCAGGCCATGATCGCCGACACGGCCATCGACGCCGTGGATATCTGCTCGCCGCATCGTTTGCACAAGGACCACGCGATGGTCGCGCTGCGAGCCGGCCTCCACTGCTTGATCGAGAAACCCTTCGCGACGACCAGCAAGGATGCCCTGGCAATCGCCGCGGCGGCCCGAGCCAATGACCGTGTTGTCATGTGTGCGCAACACCAGAGATTCCGCCCGCCCAGCATGGCGCTGAAGAAGATGATCGAGGCGGGTGATCTTGGGGAAATCTATTCAATCCGGGTTGATGCAATGAACGCGCGCGGCATTCCGCGCCAAGTCGGCAACTCCTTCACCGACGCGGCGATTTCCGGCGGCGGCCCACTGATCGACCAGGGCGCGCACGGCATTGATCTCGCATGGTGGTTGATGGGATGCCCGGCTCCGAGGACGGCTTTCGCGGTGACCTCGGCGGTAACGGCGCCTAAGTCCGGGCGGACGCCGTCCGGAGCGGAATGGGATGTCTATACGGTTGAGGACTTCGCCACTGGCATCCTGACATTCGCGGACCAGCGGTCGATCACCATCCATACAAGCTACTACGCCCATTGCCGCCGGGACCGGTTCGGTTGCGAAGTGCTCGGATCAGCCGGAGGGGCGGTGTGGCCGGAACTGACAATCACGCGCCCCGACGGCGATGATGTGAAGACAGAAACGATCCATCCCCATGAGGACCATTTGGCCAGTGTCGAGGAGCTACGTCATTTCACGGCTCTTATCAGCCAGGACGCCTCTCCCCTGATCCCGTTGGAGCAGTCCGTCACCGTGGTCCGGATGATGGAGGCGTTGTACCGATCCGCGAAGACATCCAAGGCCGTTCCGATTTAACCGACCCCGCCTTACACAACAGGCGACAGTAAGTAAGTCCCATGCCCGATCTGCCTTATCGGACCATCCGTTTCCCAAGCCAGGGTTTTCAGCACCGCGGAATATCTGCTTCTAATTTCCCGGAGCGAAAAATAGGCTTTCTTCCAGGCAACCTTGCTGATGGTTACCGTTGTCCGGCGTCAGCGCCTTTGAGACAGAATAGGGGTTTTGCACAAGGGAGGATTTTGGTCTCATCGCAGTGACCGTAGGGAACGAAGATGAGAGCAAAATCGTCAAGCCATAAGGCGCCCGCCGAGCGGGTTGTTAAAG
>JADHLJ010000149.1 GCA_016780745.1 Alphaproteobacteria bacterium
AGCGTGTGGCCCAATGCCGCCTTCGAGGAAGGCATTGGGATCAACGCCTTGGTCAGCGCCGACCCGGGCCCGCCCAACGGTGGCGCGGTCTTTCACGACACGGCCGTGTGGATGGTCAAGGCGTGACTCACCCCATCTCACCACGATCCGGGCTTTACCGACACCCGATGGGCGGCTAAGTAACTGGTCCATGCATCTTCTTTCGAGGACTGAACGGTGAGCCCGTCCGACGTCTCATCCGCCGCGCCCACCAACCCGGCTCCGGCGCCTTCCCAATCGGGTCCCGATGCGGCAGCCGCGCGGGCTCCGGCGACGGTGATCGTGTTCGGAAACGAGAAGGGCGGCTCGGGCAAATCGACCACGGCGATGCACGTCATTGTCGGCCTATTGCGCCTGGGCCTGAAGGTCGGTTCCCTGGATCTCGACAGCCGGCAATGGACGCTGACCCGCTATCTCTCGAACCGGGCACAAACCATCAAGCGCGAAGGCCTCGCCCTGCCGATGCCCCAGCATGTCTTTCTGTCGCGAAGCGAGCGGCCAAACCGGGACGAGGCCGAGTCCGAGGATAAGGCGCGACTCGAGGCGGTGCTGGCGAAGTTGCGCAGCCAGGTCGACTATATTGTCGTCGATTGTCCCGGCACCGATACCTTTCTTGGCAGGTTGGTCACGTCCTACGCGGATAAGCTGGTCACGCCGGTAAACGACAGTTTCATCGACCTTGATCTCCTGGCGAATGTCGACGGTCGGTCGGTCTCGGTACAACGGCCCAGCGTCTATGCCGAGATGGTCTGGGAACAGCGCAAGGTCCGCGCCAAGCGCGACGGCGGCAATATCGATTGGGTCGTCCTGAGAAATCGCCTCTCAAGCATCAACGCGCGCAACAAGATCGACATGGGACAGGTATTGGAAGAGCTGTCGAAACGGGTCGGGTTCAGGATCGCGCCGGGTTTCGCCGAGCGGGTTATTTTTCGCGAACTGTTCCTGCGCGGCCTCACCATGCTCGATACGTTCGAGATCGGCGAATCGGGCAAACCGCGTCTCAGCCATATCGCCGCGCGTCAGGAAGTCAGGGGGCTGATCAATGCCCTGCAACTCCCTAGCCGCGCGTCGGAAGAACCCGCCGACAAGGAACAAACCAGCGTATCCTGACCATCGTGGGACAGGCTTGGTCTATGTCGCGAGACGCACGAGATTGGGACCGGCGAGCTCGAAATTCGCGGCATTGAAACGGCGCCCGCCGATATCTTCGTAAAACGCCATCGCCTCGGCATTGCTTGGAAGACATTGCCAGGTGATCCATGTCGCGTCCCGTTCAACACAGATCTTGGCGAGCGCCGCGAGCATGCGCCGCCCGAGACCTAGACGGCGATAACTCGGCTCGACGAAAAGATCGATCATATGCAGCCCCGGCGCGCCAAGCCCGACGTGAAACAGGTTGCTAAACAACACATATCCAACCAACTCGCCGCCCCGGTCGCCTCCGCGACTGGCATCTCCGAAGACTTCCGCGACGAGCGGTTCGAAACGACGCTCCGGGCCAAATCCGAACCGCCGGAAAATCTCGGCGTCGAAGGGCGGCGGCGGCTCGCCCTCGTGCGCCGAAAGGGCGACGGCCATCTCCGCGACGCGTTCGCCGTCCGACGGGGTGCCCGGGCGAATTTCGACGTTTTTCATCCCCTGCTCCCAATTCCGACGCGCGGGTTTGCGATCATGGCTGGATTTCCCGCCACTTCAACCAACATAATAGGCGGGCAATCTTTATAACGGACTCCGCCATGACGACGCGGGACAGAACTGGCAAGGAAACACCCGGGAACACGCCGCTGAGCGAGCGTGACGTTTCCTCGCGTTCCGAGATCGACGCCTTTCTGGGGCAATCCAAGAAGACACCCCAGAACGAGATTGATGCCTTTATCGGCAAGGTCCGGCAAATGGCGTCGCCGGTGGGCGGCGGCAAGCGGGGCCGCTTAATCTTCGCCATGGATGCCACCGCGAGTCGGGAGCCGAGCTGGGATCGCGCCTGTCACCTGCAGGGCGAGATGTTCCAGGAAACCGCCAGCCTGGGCGGGCTCGACATCCAACTGGCGTATTACCGAGGGTTCGGCGAGTTTCACGCCACGGAATGGCTGTCGGATTCCGCCAAGCTTTTGCGGGAAATGACCCGCGTGCATTGCCTTGGCGGACAAACCCAGATCGAGCGCTTGTTGAGGCACGCCATCGCCGAAACCCGTAAGGAACAGACACAGGCCCTGATTTTCGTGGGCGACGCCTTCGAGGAAGATATCGACAAGGTCTGCCACGCCGCTGGAGAGCTCGGCATGCTGGGGGTGCCGGTCTTCTGTTTCCATGAAGGCGGTGATCTGATCGCCCGGCGCGGGCTTGAACAGGTGGCGCGCATCACCAAGGGCGCGTATTGTCCGTTCGATGCCTCCAGTGCCAAGCAATTGCGTGACCTGCTCGCCGCGGTCGCGGTCTACGCCGCCGGCGGTCGCCGGGCTCTGGAAAACCACGCCAAGCGCAAGGGCGGCGAGGCGTTGCGACTAACGCACCAGATGAAAAAGTAAGGCGGCGACCATGGCCCTTCTTGTCCTCGGTGTTTGCGTCGCGGTCGGGCTCGGCCTCGCCGGCTACTGGCTGTTGAACACCGAACCCGCGAAGATACGAACCGCTCTCAAATGGTTCCTGATCATCGGCGCGGCGGTCGGCGTCATCGCGCTGATCGCGCGCGGTAATCCGAGTTACCTCTGGTCCGCCGGGGTCTTTTTGATCCCCCTGTTTCTTAGATGGAGACGGATCTCGCAATATTTCAAAAACGCCGCGAAGACCGCCGCCGGGCCGAGCCCCGGGCAATCCTCGTCGGTTCGGACAGGTTTTTTGGAGATGAACCTGGATCACGACACCGGCGATATGTCGGGAATCGTTCGTGACGGTCGACACGCCGGTCGGGAACTCGCCGACATGTCGCTTGAGGACCTGCTCGATCTGCTGGGAGAATGCCAATCCGATCCACAATCCGTTCAATTGCTGGAGAGCTTCATTGATCGGGCGCATGGGGATGATTGGCGGTTCACGGATTATCATACCAATCGAAACTCCGAATCCCGCGCCGCGCCGGGCGGCCCGATGAGCCGCGCCCAGGCCCTCGAAATTCTGGGCGTCGAGGATGGCGCCAGCACCCAGGAAATTCGCGATGCGCATCGCCGATTGATGTTGGCAAATCATCCTGATCGCGGCGGCTCCACCTTTCTCGCCGCGCAAATTAATCAAGCCAAGGAAGTCCTTCTCGGCACGGGCTAGAACCCGCCCGAGGCTTGGGTTGGCTTCATGGCTTGGATATGGCATTACCCGCCCCATCAACGCTGTTCGGAACCTTCGTTCCCAGACCTGAAAAACTCAGGAGTTCGCATGCCCGTTCCCGTTCGCAAGGCGATTTTTCCGGTTGGCGGTCTCGGCACCCGTTTTCTGCCCGCCACCAAGTCCATGCCCAAGGAAATGCTCCCGGTCGTCGATAAGCCGCTGATCCAATACGCGGTCGAGGAAGCCCGGGAAGCCGGGATCGAGCAATTCATCTTCGTGACCGGGCGCGGCAAAACCGCCATCGAGGACCATTTCGATCACGCCTTCGAATTGCAGTCGATGTTGGCATCCCGCAATCGCGAGGAAGCACTATCCGTGGTCAAGTCGACGATTCCGGATCCCGGACAGATCGCCTATACGCGGCAGCTCGACCCGCTCGGGCTCGGTCACGCGGTTTGGTGCGCGCGTAACTTCGTTGGGATGGAGCCCGTTGCGGTGCTCTTGGCGGACGACCTTATCCTTTCGGAGAAAGGCTGCCTTAAACAGATGATCGAGGCCTATAACGAGGTCGGCGGCAATATGGTCGCGGTCATGGACGTGCCCGACGAGGATGTATCCTCCTACGGAGTCATCGCGCCCGGCGACGTCAAGGACAGGCTTATCGAGGTCCGGGGTATCGTCGAGAAGCCACCCCTGGCGGACGCCCCGTCCAACCTCGCGGTGGTGGGACGCTATATCATTCAGCCCAAGGTCTTCGAGGATCTGGGACGGTTTGAACGCGGCGCCGGTGGCGAGATTCAATTGACCGACTCCCTGTCGCGCCAATTGGGCCTACAACCCTTCAATGGCTACCGTTTCGCCGGACGCCGCTTCGATTGCGGCAGCAAGATCGGCTTTCTCGAGGCGAATATCGCCTATGCACTTGACCGGGATGATATGCGGGACGACGTCTCGCAAATCCTTACAACTTTCTCCTAAGCGGGAAGTACAATGCGAATTGCGATGATAGGAACCGGGTATGTCGGGCTGGTAACCGGCGCCTGCTTTTCCGAGTTTGGCGTCGAGGTTGTGTGTGTCGACAAGGACGCGGCGAAAATCGATATGCTGCATCGCGGTGAGATACCGATCTTCGAGCCTGGTCTTGACGGATTGGTCGCAAGCAACGTTTCCGCCGGCCGGCTGACCTTCACAACAGATCTGGCGGACGCGGTCGCCGGCGCCGACGCGGTTTTCATCGCCGTCGGCACGCCCAGCCGGCGCGGTGACGGGCATGCCGATCTCAGCTACGTGCACGCCGCCGCCGAGGAAATCGCCGCCGCCCTCACCGGCTATACCGTCGTGGTGACCAAGTCGACCGTGCCGGTCGGCACCGGACGCGATGTCGCCAGCATCATCAAGCGCACCCGCCCCGACGCGGATTTCGACGTATGCTCAAACCCGGAGTTCCTGCGGGAAGGCGCGGCGATCAATGATTTCATGCGCCCTGATAGAGTGGTGATCGGCGCCGATACCGACCGGGCCCGTCAGGTCATGCGAGAGCTCTACCGCCCGCTATTCCTGATCGAAACGCCGATCGTCTTCACGTCGCTGGAGACCAGCGAGCTTATCAAATACGCGGCTAATACCTTCCTCGCCACCAAGATCACCTTTATCAACGAGATGGCCGATCTTTGCGAGAAAGTCGGCGCCGACGTGCATGATGTTGCCCGGGGAATCGGTCTGGACGGCCGGATCGGCGGAAAATTCCTGCACCCCGGCCCGGGATATGGCGGATCATGTTTCCCCAAGGACACCCTCGCCCTGGTTCGCACGGCCCAGGAATCCGGATCGCCACTCAGGATCGTCGAGACCGTTGTCGACATCAATGACCGCCGCAAGAAGAGCATGGCGACAAAGATCATCGATGCTTGCGGCGGCGACGTGAACGGCAAGACCATTGCCATCCTTGGTGTGACCTTCAAGCCGAACACCGATGATATGCGTGATTCTCCAAGCCTGGATATCATTCCCGCGCTGCAAGCCGCCGGCGCCACGATCCGGGCCTATGACCCCGAAGGAATGGGCGAGGCCAAGGAACTCCTCGCCGACGTCACATGGTGCGAGAGTGCCTATCAAAGCATGGAGGGCGCGGACGCGGTCGCCTTGCTGACCGAATGGAATGAGTTCCGAGGCCTCGACCTCAAACGTGTCATTTCCCTGCTCTCGGCGCCGATCATGATCGATTTGCGCAATGTGTATAACCCAGTCGAGATGGCGGCGGCGGGATTTGCCTATACCTGCGTCGGACGCGGCGGCGAGTTCGAGGAGCCTCACCCGTGAGTGATACCCACGACTTCCACCCCACGCTGCTGCGCGAATACGATATCCGCGGCGTGGTCGGTGACACCCTCTTCGAAGCGGACGCCCGGGCGATCGGGCGCGCGTTCGGCACCCGGATTATCGAGAATGGCGGTACCAGCGTCGCGACGGGACGCGATGGTCGGCACAGCTCTCCAGCCATGGAGCAAGCACTCGCCGAAGGGCTCGCGTCCACGGGGCTGACGGTGCACCGCATCGGCGGCTGCGCGACGCCTGGCCTTTATTTCGCGGTTCATCACCTCGGCGCCGGTGGTGGTGTCATGGTCACTGGCTCTCATAATCCGCCGAACTACAACGGCTTCAAGATGATGATCGGAACCGGCCCGTTCTTCGGCGCCGACATACAAGCGCTTGGACCTCTGGCCGCCGGCGGGGCCTATGCACGTGGTGACGGCGCCTTGAAGGATGAAGACGTCGCCGAGGCCTATGTCGCGCGGCTTTTGCAAGACAATCGTATCCAACGCCCGCTATCGGTGGTTTGGGATTGCGGGAATGGCGCGGCCGGGCCATCGACCGAAGCGCTCTGCGCCTTGCTTCCCGGTACCCATCGCATCTTGTTTCCGGAAGTCGACGGCGATTTTCCGAACCATCATCCCGACCCTACTGTTCCGGAGAACCTGGAAACCCTGATCGCCACCGTCGCGGAGACCAAGGCTGATCTTGGCATTGCCTTCGACGGTGACGGAGACCGGATTGGCGTGGTCGACGACAAGGGTCGAATTCTGTGGGGTGATCAGTTGATCGCGGTACTCGCCGAGCCGGTGCTCGCCGAGCAACCTGGCGCGACCATCATCGCCGATGTAAAAGCCAGCCAAATACTCTTCGACCGGGTCGCCGAGCTCGGCGGCAAGCCGGAGATGTGGCGCACCGGCCACTCCCTCATCAAAACACGTATGGCGGAAACCGGCGCGCCGCTCGCCGGCGAGATGAGCGGCCATATCTTCTTCAAGGACCGTTACTACGGCTTCGACGACGCGCTCTATGCCGCCGTCCGCCTTATCGAGACGCTGAGCGCTCGGGCCGAGCCACTGTCCGCGGTCCGGGACCGGTTACCGGAAATGATGAACACCCCGGAATTGCGGTTCTCCTGCTCCGAGGAACGGAAATTCGAGGCGGTGGACGACGTAAAAGCCTGGTTGGCGCATCGCGTGGGGATCGAGGTCTCGACCGTCGACGGCGTGCGGGTCAAGAGCGCCAAGGGCTGGTGGCTGCTGCGGGCCTCGAACACTCAGGACGTGCTGGTGGCGCGCTGTGAATCGGATACCGAAGCCGGTCTCGCCGCGCTGAAGGAAGATCTCGCCGAGGCATTACGCGCGATCGGACTGGAACCGCCGACCTTCTGAGCGATCGCCCCAAACTTAGTTGTCGAGCGGCACCGAGGCGACGTCCACGTCTCCTGGAACGGGGACGCAGGGCAAATGCTTGGTCACCAGGATCGCGCAAGCATCGCGAGCCTCGACCTCTCGCAATCCCATGATCCGGGCGCGATAGATGGTGCCATGACGACGATGAACCCGCTCGACCCGTTCCCGTCCGTGACGCAAGGCCGGGCCGAGGTGATCGCGCGCGGTAACGATTATCGCCTTGGCCGGGCCATCGTTTGAATAGGCGCCAACTTGGATACCCCAATGCCTTAGCACCGGCGGCGCGACCGACGCGATTTCCGCGCGTTCGAAAAACTCCGTTGGAATGGCCGTCGGCGCTTGCGGCTCCTCCTTGGCCGGCGCGGCGGCAACAACCACATTGCTTTCGGCTTCCGCTGGGACCGCTTGGGCGAGAAGCAGCGCACCGGGCGTGGGTCGCGGCATGGGTAAGGGAGGCTTCGGCATCTTGGCAATCCGCGTCATCTTGACGAAGCCCCGGTCCAGCAACCGGATCATGTGCCGATCCCGGCGGGCCCCGGTCTTGCCACCGAAAACAACCCCGATCAGATGCTTGCCCTCACGGCGGACCGATGCCACGAGATTGTAGCCCGACGCATTGGTATAGCCGGTCTTGATCCCCTCGGTGCCGACATAGCGACCAAGAAGTTTGTTGTGGTTCTTGAACACCCGCCCCTTGTAGCGAAACTGCTTGGTGCGGAAGTAGGGATAGTATCGCGGGAAGTCGCGGCGAATGGCGACGGCAAGCTTAACCATGTCCCGCGCGGTGCTGAGCTGGCCGCGATTGGGAAGTCCCGAGGCGTTTCTGAACGTCGTGCTCTTCATGCCCAAGACCTGCGCTCGGCGGGTCATCAGCCGCGCGAATTTCAGCTCCGTGCCAGCAAGATTCTCACCGATAACCGTGGCCACGTCATTCGCGGAGCGGGTAATCAAGGCCAGTATCGCCTCGCGTACGGTAATGGTCTGGCCCGGCTTCAAACCGAGACGTGTTTGCGGTTGGCGTGACGCCCGGCGGGATACCTTGAGCCGCGTGCTCAGTTTCCACTTACCCCGCTTCAATGCGTCAAAGGTCATGTAAAGCGTCATTATCTTGGTAAGCGAGGCGGGATATCTCTTGGTATCAGCATGCCGGGAATAGAGTTCCATTCCCGTGCGACCATCCACGACCAGTGAGGCGTATCGCGCCGCCGCGGGCGAGATCTGCACAGCCAAGGCCGCGACAACGAGGAACCCGCCGATCAAAGCCGTTCCGGCAAAGCCGGGCCGTTTAAAGGCGAGACCTTTAACGAAGTTTCCTAGCGCCTCAACGATCACACCGAACTCTCCAGGCGGCCCACATTACGGACAGATACAGCCACGATGTTAGCTTGCGCATCAAGTTCTGTCTATAAGTCTCTGTAAAGAATGATAGTTAGATCATCGTCCGGGACTTCAATTTTGCCCGGCCACTTCACCTTCAGAAAATGGTGCACTGCAACATTTTTCCCTTGACCCATCCGCTTTTTGGCCCATATTAGGGGCATGCTGCAGCGCAATATGACGTGAAGGCAACGAACAATTCATGCGCCAGTCGACCTTGCGAGACTTCGTCGATGCCGCCCGGACATATAGGAGCAAGAGCATGCCCGCCAAGAAAACCACCACGAAAAAGCCCGCCGATCAAATCGATCCCGCCATCGCCCTTGGACAAGAGACCGTGGAACAGGTTTTCAAAGCCGGCGAAAAGGTCATGGAAGCCGGCCAGAAGGTGATCGAGAAGCTCGACACCGAGAAGACCATCAAGGTTGCTCGCGAACAGCTTGAAACAGTCGGCAAGACCATCTTCCCCGGCCAGGAAAAGTTGACGGCTTTTGGCTTGGCCAGTTTCGATGCCTACGCGAGCGCCTTTCAGGCTTTCTCCAAGGGGACCGAGCAGCTCGGCGCCGAAGTCGCGGCCTTTACGGTTAGGTCCATGGAGGCCTCGATCGAGAACAGCAGGACCGTGATGTCCTGCAAGTCAATCAACGAAGCGTTCGATCTGCGCAATGAAATGGCGCGGTCAACGGTCGACACGATGGTCGCCGAGGGAGCCAAGCTGACCGAAATATCGCTCAAGACGGCGAATGAAAGCTGGACGCCCCTTCAAAACCATGCCCGTCAGGCCTTCGATACCCTCGGTGCGCGCAACGCCTAACCGACAATTTACCACCAACAAGGCCCGGCCGTTCACGCGGCCGGGCCTTTTGCGTTTTGGGCTTAACTTTTTGCTCAAGTCACGGTCGCGATCCGCGCTGGAACTTTGCTATGGCACCATGCCGCGGCCACATGGTTAGATTATCCGTCATGGGGGGCTTTAACACCCGGCCAAAAGTCTCATATGATCTGGGGTGGAAACCCACGAAAGTAACGATAGGAAATGAAGCGTGAACCGCACAAAGACAACCATGAGCGACGATGATCGCAATGTCGGTGGCGGCAATCGCGGGAACACCGGCGTCGTCATCAAGCCCAAGATGAAGACCAAAAAGCCGTCAATGTACAAGGTCATCATGCTGAATGACGACTACACGCCGATGGAGTTCGTGGTTCACGTCCTGGAGCGGTTTTTTTCCAAGAACCGCGAGCAAGCGACGCAGATCATGCTGCATGTCCACCAACGGGGTGTTGGGGTGTGCGGGACGTTCACCTACGAGGTCGCGGAAACCAAAGTCACTCAGGTGATGGACTTCGCGCGTCAGAATCAGCACCCCCTTCAATGCACCGTCGAAAAGGCGTAGGCCCATGCTTTCAAAGAATCTCGAGGAAGGCCTACACCGAGCGCTGGATTACGCCAACGAGAGGCGGCACGAATACGCCACGCTGGAGCATTTGCTCTTCTCCATGACCGAGGATCAGGACGCGATCGCCGTGCTTCGCGCCTGCGGGGTGGATGTCGATCGTCTGCGCGATGAGTTGCGCGGCTATATCGACGGCGAACTCTCCAACCTTGTCAGCGACCATCACGAGGAAGCCAAGCCGACCGCCGGGTTCCAGAGGGTTGTGCAGCGCGCGGTAATCCACGTTCAATCCTCCGGCAGGGCCGAGGTCACTGGTGCCAACGTCCTGGTCGCGCTGTTCTCCGAACGCGAAAGCCACGCGGTGTATTTCCTTCAAGAACAGGAAATGTCGCGGTTCGACGCGGTCAACTACATCTCGCACGGCATCGCCAAGGTTCACGGCCAGTCCGAAACCCGCCGCGTCGACGGAAACGAGGACGAAGCCAAGTCCGAGAATGTAAACAAAAGCGGTAACGAAGCACTCGACGCCTATTGCGTGGATCTCAACAAAAAGGCATCGGACGGTAAGATCGATCCGCTTATCGGGCGCGATTTCGAGGTCGAACGGACGATCCAGATTCTTTGCCGGCGGACCAAGAACAACCCCCTCTATGTGGGCGATCCAGGCGTCGGCAAAACCGCCATCGCCGAGGGGCTCGCCAAGCGGATCGTCGACGCGGACGTGCCGGAAGTGTTGCTGAAGGCGGTGATCTATTCCCTCGACATGGGCGCGTTGCTGGCGGG
>JADHLJ010000150.1 GCA_016780745.1 Alphaproteobacteria bacterium
CCAGCAGGGCCGCGCCGCCAACCGCGAGGAGCGGCGGCTCGCCCGCCTCGGTCTTCATCCGATCGACGGCTTCGGCCAGCATGCGATGCGCCTCGGCGAGGGTATCGCGTACGAGAGCGCCGGAGAGATGCGCGACCTTGGAGTGTTCACCGATGTCCAAAACGCCCGCCGCGACCAGGATATCCGACAACGTCAGGGTCTCGCCCCCAAAGACCAGCGCCTCGGCGGACAGCCGGTGCCCGACGCTGCGCGGGCCAATTGATAGCGGCGCGCGGTTCACCAGAGTGCAGCCGCCAAGGCCTATGGATAGCAAGTCGGGCATACGGAACAGCGTCCGCACGCCGCCGACCTTGACGACATTGTTGGCTTCGCGCGGATAGCCGGCCTTAAGGCATCCGACATCGCTGGTCGTGCCACCGATATCCACCACCATCGCGTCCTCGACCCCCACCAAAAAGGCGGCGCCGCGCATCGAATTGGTCGGCCCCGAGGCGAAGCTGAAGACCGGTTGATCTCGCGCCGTGGCGGCGTCGACGACGGTGCCGTCATTTTGGGTGATGTAAAGCCGCCCGGGGATCCCGCTATCGCGTATCGCGGCCTCGAAGGCGTCGATGGTGTGATGGGAAAGGTCCATCAGACAGGCATTGAGAAGCGCCGCGTTTTCACGCTCCAAAAGACCGATGCGCCCCAAGGTGGCGGAAAGCGTGATCCGCAGATCCGGGTGCTGCTCGCGCAGAATTTCCGCGGCGCGGCGCTCGCAGGCATCGGTCAGCGGTGAGAAGACCGCGCTGACCGCCGCCGCGCCGATGCCGTCGGCCTTCATCTTGCGGCCCGCCTCGGCGATCGCGCTCTCATCGATCTGGGTGATGGGGCGTCCGTCGTATTCATGGCCGCCGGCGACCAGATAGGTACCGCCATTCACGATCTCCGCCAGATCCTCGGGCCAGTCCACCATCGGCGGCAAGGTGGCGCTGGCCGGCAGGCAAACCCTGAGCGCGGCGGCCCGATTGAGATCGCGGCGCTGAACCACGGCATTGACGAAATGCGTGGTGCCGATCATCACCGCCGCGACGTCATCCATGGCCTCGCCGACCTTCACGCGAAGGTCTCGCAGCGCCGTTTTGATACCGCTGGTGACGTCCTCGGTCGTGGCGGTCTTGACGGCGCCGTTGACGGCCTCGCCGTCGATAAGCGCGGCATCGGTATTGGTGCCGCCGACATCGATGCCGATCCGCTTCATGGATCTATCCAACTCCAAGCTGTCCCGACCTTGGCCCGCTTTGCCCGTCGCCCCTGTGAAAACAGGGGCTCATCGCCGCGTACCTTAAGCCCCGGCTTTCGCCGGCGCGACGGGGTAAACTCACTCATTCGAGAACACCGATTGGAAATCAAGATCGAAGCCGAAAGCGCGGGGCCCGACCGTGGCGAGGCCCGCCTCGGACATGAAACAAGCCGGTCCCGGCAGGGCCAGAACATCCACCCGCTGGCCATATCGGATAACGTCGGTGCCGATGCCGTCGCCACTGACGCTGTCGACGACGCAGATCAGATCCGGTGTCATCACGACGGGGTCGTCACCACGATAACCGACCGAGAACTCATTCTGGAAATGCACCGTGAAATCCGCGCGGGTGTCGGCGCCGAGGCCCTCGATCCGCGCGAGGCCACGCAAAAAGCCCTCGGTCGCCCGGCGATCGACATCAATGACCTTGCCGGAAAACAGCCTCAGGCCCCCGCCGGCCTCGAGGATCGCGGCGACCGGGTCGGTATGCGCGCGCCGGGCCGCCATCACCGCCTCGCCAAGCGCGATCGCCTGGGTCGCGGTGTGGAGAATGCCGTGGGCCTTGATCTCGGCCCCGGTGCGGGGCGCCATGCAGATCGCGGCGGTGGAGCCGCATTCCGCCGTAACGCGGCGGCTGATCCGTTCAACCCAGCCGGTGTCGACGGCTTGCGAGATGACCACGTCATTGGCCCGGATATCCGAGAGCGCGAAGGGCGCGCAGGAGAGGCCCGCCACCGCGAAACTGGTCATCTGCAGCTCTGGATAGGCCCGGCCCATGCCATCGGCGTCAACCACTGGATAGCCGGTCAACGCCGCCACCATCATCGGGTGCACGCCGTTGCCGCCGCCGATTTCCATGCTGATCACCGCGTCGAAGGGGCGGCCAAGATGTTCTTCCATCGCGCGGACCGGACGCAGGGCGTGATAAGCGTCGGGGATACGTTCCTGCGCTACAAGCGGCGCGCCCATGGTCGAGACCACGGCGACCAGCGCGCCATCATCCAGGCTCAGCGGGTCAATCAACCGCGCCGACCCGCCGGCCTTGAACAACTGCTTGACGTTCTGAAGCTTGTGATAGGGATCGCCGCCACCGCCTGTCCCGAGGATCCAAGCCCCCAATGCCAGCGCGTCCATGTCGGCGGTGGAGAGTTCGCGGGTCGGATTGATTCCTGTCACGGTCCTGCTCGTTCGTCGCCTCGGTCCGTTCCATCGCGTCCCGAAAAGCGGGTTGCCGCGCGGAAGTGGTTATCCCGCCTTGGCGCGGTTTCGCTCGATCCAGCCGTCCACCAAGGCCACCGTGGCGTCGACCGCCGCGTTCTGTTTGCCTCGACCCGCCGCGATGGATTGCACCAGACGGTCAACCCGCTCGATATTCGGCGCGCCGGCGGCCAGGGCCCGGGCCGCCGAGGACGGGCTGACCAGGGATTGAGCGGCATTGGCGTATTTCTCGAAAGGCACCATGTCCGAGGGGCTGGCGCCAAGCTCGACACAAAGCGCCGAGACCCATTCGTAAACGCTTCTGGTCTCGTCGAGATCGGTGTGCACCGCCTCCTTGATGGTCCGCATGTCATCGGCCTGGACACAGCGATAATTGCCGGCCAGCAGCATGCACCACTTGGCCATCGGCACGAAGATCGACTCATGCACCCGAAGTTTCACCGGAAGTTCCACCGGCCCATCGCCGATATCGTGGCGGGCGTCTTGGATATCGGATTCCAGCTGACGCAGGATCGCCGTGTGCTCGTCCGAGGCGAAGCGCGCGGACTTGAAGTTTGTCGGCAGACGCACCTGAAGCACGTTCACCGGCTCATCCGGCGGGCGGAACGCCTGAGGGTCGGGGCTGCACAGGGTCATCAGGTCCGGGTCGATGTCGTCCCAGACCGTGGCGTCGGCGAAGGCGTCGCGATAGGCGCTGGTGTCGAGGCCCTTGATCCGCTTCAAGAATGTCAGCGGCGGCATGTTCATGATCGACATCATCGGCACCTTGGCCGCCGACAGGCCTTCCAGAACGGCGCGAACGGCGGGCGCGCGGTACTGTGGCTCCTGCATGGCGAGGACCGCGAGATCGTAATCCGACGGGGTGATGGATTCCGGCGAGCCGGCCGATAGCGAGCCTGGCAGGTCGGTCGAGCGGATGTCGAACAACCCGTCGCGGCCCTTGACCGGCATGCGCACCAGGGTGCCCTCGGCGTTGATCAAATCCGCTTCCGCCGGCAAACAGATCAGCTTGGCGCTATGGCCCGCCAGGATAAGCTTGGTGGCCAGCAATGAGCCGTAGGACGCGCCTAGCAGTAGGATGTTGTATTTCTTCGCCATGTCTTCCTCACCTGTAAATCGTGGCGATGCCCGCCATCGCTTTTTGTAAATTTGGTGAAGCATGCCGCTAACGGCGACGGGTGGGAAGACGTGATGGAACAGCTTTTCAGGATGTGGAATTCGAGGCGGGCGAAACCGACGCGTGGATTACAGCCGCTTGGTCTCTCCGTCGTCGTCTTTTGAGCCGGGTGATTGTTTGCGCGGCGCGCTTAGCGGTGGGCCGTCGCGGCGGGGGATAACGATATCGCCATTGGGTTTCATCTCCGGCTGGCCATACCAGGGGATGGTCTTCAGGAGGAGTTGCATGCCCTCAAGCAGGGCCTTGGCACCCTCCTCGATCTTGCGCTCCGCCTGTTGCTGTTCCGAGTTGGCCCGCGCGGCGCTAGCGGTTCCAGTGAACAAAGCAAGGACCAGCAATGCGCGCAAGGATTGTCTCAACATGGTCGGCTCCCAGGTTTAGTGACCGCAATAGGCCACGCGATTGCGGCGGCTTTGTGACCAGGGCGAGGCAAGATCCCGGCTTTTACGTCCGATGCCTATTCATTGCGCAAAAGCGGCGCGGCCTTGACGCCAAGCGCCCGCCAAGTCCCGAACAGGCCGAGGCCGATCGTGCAGACCAGGGATATCCCGGCGGTGACAATGATCGCGCTGGGGCTGAGCACAAACTCCGAGCGCATGAGTTCCGTGACGATGAACCGGCTTATGACCGCGCCGACAAGGCCGGCGATAACAGCCGTCAGTATGCCCAGCAATGTGTATTCCGCGAGATAGGAGAACACCACGCGCCAGCGCGTCGCGCCGAGGACCTTGAGGATCACCGCGTCGTGAATTCTCCTGTGCTGACCAGTGGCAACGGCGCCGGCGAGGACGAAGATACCGGCCAGCAAGGTTACCGAGGCGGTGGTCCGAACCGCCGTCGAAACGGCGTCCAGAATTCGGCTGGCATTCTCCAGCGCGTCCTTCACCCGTATCGCCGAGACATTGGGAAAGGCATCGGTGACCGCGCGCTGCACCGCTTCCTCGGGCGCGCCAGGCTCGGCGTAGACGGCGGAAATCACGCTATGCGGGGCCGCTTCAAGGGCGCCGGGCGCGAAAACGAAGACGAAGTTCATGCCCAGGGTCGCCCAGTCGATATGTCTGAGATTACCGATGGTCGCGGTGATCTCGCGGCCGAGAACGTTGAGCGTCATGGTGTCGCCGAGCCCCACTCCGAGCCCGCGAGCGACATTGGCATCGAAGGAGATCAGCGGCGGGCCCTGGTAATCCTCTGGCCACCACTCGCCGGCGACGACCTTGGCGCCTTCGGGCATGTGCGCGGCATAGGTGAGACCCCGGTCGCCATTGACCGCCCAGGCGACGTCCTTGTCCGGTTTGACGTCCTCGATCGGCGTGCCCGCGACCTTGACGATCCGCCCGCGCACCATGGGCGTGCGTTCCAGTTTCTCGACGCCGGCGATTGAGTTGACGAGGCTGGTAAAGGGCTCGACCTGATGCGGTTGGATATCGATGAAGAAGTAGGACGGTGCCTGTTTAGGGATCTGCTGATTGATCTGATGCGCCATGTTGGTCTGCACCAACGCCACGGTGACCAATACGGTCAGGCCAAGACCGAGAGAGAGAATGACGCTCGGCGTGGCGCTGCCGGGACGATGCAGATTGGCGATCGCCAGCCTCATGCCCGGATGTCGCGGGCTCGGCAGAGCGCGCAACATTTTCAAGAGTACGGTCGTTCCGCCACCGAAAATCAACAGCACAACGAGCGCGCCAATGATGAAGGATCCCGCGAGTTTGGCGTCGTCGGTGGCGATAAATGCCATGAATGCCAACAGCGCCGCCGACAGAACCGTCATTACGATGTAACCGGGACGCGGCAAGCCCTCGGGCGGAAGGATGAGCGCTCGGAACAACTGGGCCGCCCGGACGTCCCGCGCGCGGCCCAGGGGCCAGACCGCGAATGCCAGGGTCGTGACGTAGCCAAACAGCGCGGCGATCAGGATTGGCTTCCAGTAAAGCCCGAGCGGCAGGTTGATCGGAAACACGCCGGCCAATAGATGCGCCGTCAGGGGCGGCGCCACCGCGCCGATCGCGGCCCCTATCAGGACACCGACGCTGGCCAGGATCATGACCTGGGCCAGATAGATCATGAAGATCAGGCCGCCGGGCGCGCCGAGACATTTGAGCGTCGCGATGGTGCCGGTACGCCGGTCGAGAAAGCCGCGCACCGCGTTGGCGATACCGACACCGCCGACCAGAAGCGCGGTCAGCCCGACAAGGGTTAGAAACTGGGTGACCCGACCGATAAATCGGTCAAAACCCGGCGCCGCGTTGTCGAGACCCCGTATGCGCCACCCGGCCTGGGGAAATTGTTCATCGAATTGCGCGGTCCAGGCGCCGACATCGGTGCCCGGCGGAAAGGCGATCCGGTGGTGATATTTTACGAGACTGCCTTCGGTAACGAGGCCGGTGCGTTCAAGGGCGGCGGAGCTGATCATCACCCGGGGGCCGAAAGTCGCGAAACGAATGGTGCGGTCCGGCTCCTTGACGATCTCGGCGCGAACCTCGAAATCATGTTCGCCGATCCGAAGTTTGTCGCCAATCGAAACACCGAGCCGGCGCGCGAGTGACGGATCAATGATCGCGCCCATCGCCCCGTCGCGTTCGCCCAGGGCGTCGGCTAGCGGTATTGCCGGCGTGGATTGCACTGTCCCGATCAGGGGATAGGCGCCATCGACTGCCTTGAGCTCGACCAGGGTTCGCCGATCACCGTCGGCGCGGCGTGCCATGGCCCGCATGGTGACCGCCATGGAGGTGCGTCCCGCGTCGTCGAAGACCTGGCGCGCCTCGGCGGGCATGGCCCTGTGGGTCATGCGGATCGAAACATCGCCGCCAAGCAGTTTCCGGGCATCCTCACTGATACCGGCATGCATGGCATCCGAGACCGATCCGACGCCGGCGATCGCCGCGACACCTAGCGCCAGGCAGGCCAGAAAGACGCGGAAATCCTTGAGGCTTCCCCGCAGTTCGCGGCGCGCCATGTTGAGCGCGAGGCTGAGCTGACCCATCAGGCGGATATCCGTTCCGCGCCACCGGTCGTGGCCGGCTCCTCGACAATCCGGCCATCGGCCATGCGGATCATCCGGTCACAGCGCTGGGCCAGACCCTCGTCATGGGTGATAAGCACCAAGGTCGTGCCGTGACGTTCCCGAAGATCGAACAACAATTCGACGATATCATCGCCGGTCGCGCGATCGAGATTACCGGTCGGCTCATCCGCCAAAAGCAGTTTGGGCTTGCCGACAAAGGCGCGGGCGATGGCGACACGTTGTTGCTCCCCGCCGGAAAGCTGATCCGGATAGTGGTGTACCCGGTCGGCCAGCCCGACCAGGCCGAGACTTTCCCGCGCCCGCTCAAAGGCGTTGTCCTCGCCCGCCAGTTCCAGGGGAATGGCGACGTTTTCCATTGCCGACATCGTAGGAATTAGCCGAAAGGCCTGGAAGACGATGCCGACGTGGTCGCGGCGAAATTCCGCCAGGGCGTCCTCGCCCATTGTCGAGAGATCATGGCCCGCGACGGTCACTTGACCCGACGTGGCGCTTTCCAGGCCGCCGACCAGCATCATCAGGGTCGACTTGCCCGCGCCCGAGGGGCCGACGATGCTGACCATGTCGCCGGCGTTTATGTCGAGACTAATTCCGCGCAGGATATTGACCTCTCCCGCCGCGCTCCTCAGGTTTAAGCGGACATCGCGCAGATTGATGATCGGGCGGGTATCGCCGCGCGCGGAAGGGGAGGACTCAAGAGTGGTCGTGGTCATGGCGAACCTTCGGTCGAGCGGCGAGAAGCGTCGGGCGTCAAAGCTATATGGGGTCTTGGGGAGGCTGATCAAACGTTTTGCGTCTTCTCGTGGCGGGATTTCGCGCGTTTTTGTCCTCCTGGCCGCGCTATCCGCCGCGCCGGCCACACTGGCGGAAGCACGAGAGATCAAGATTCTGGCCCTGGGAGACAGTTTGACGGCGGGCTATGGGTTGCCCAAAACCGACGGGTTTACCGAGCAACTGCAAGCTGCACTTCGCGCCGAGGGACGAGATGTCCGGGTGATCAATGCCGGTGTGTCCGGGGACACCAGCGCCGGCGGGCGAGCCCGCCTTGATTGGGCACTGGCCGACAAGCCTGACGCCGTGATCCTCGAACTCGGCGCCAATGACGGGTTGCGTGGGATCGACCCGAAAGTGACTCGTCAGAATCTGAATGCAATCCTCGATCGGTTTGGCGCGATGAAGCTCCCGGTGCTGTTCGCCGGCATGGTGGCGCCACCAAATCTGGGACCGGAATACGGCGCCGAGTATGCCGCCGTTTTCAAGGATCTCGCGGCGCGTTACGACGTGATCTTCTATCCGTTCTTTTTGGAAGGCGTGGCCGGCAAACCGACTTTGAACCAGCGCGATGGGATCCACCCGACCAAGGCAGGCGCGGCGGTGATCGTCGAACGCATCCTGCCCGCCACTCGCGAACTGTTGAGCCGCGTGTCGCGATGAGGCGTTTGTTTGTCGCGCTGGCCATGCCGGAGGCCGTGAGCGAGAAGCTCTCCAGCTTGCTGCACGGTGTCCCGGACTCGCGTTGGGTTGATCCCGAGAACTTCCATCTCACATTGCGTTTTATTGGCGAGGTGGATGGGGGAGTGGCGGAAGAGATCGCTGGTTCTCTCTCTCGCATCCGCGTGCCGAGTTTCACTCTCGAGCTTGCGGGGCTCGGGCATTTCGAGAGCCGGGGGCGTTTGCGGGCGCTCTGGGTCGGGGCGCGTGAGAACGCTGAATTGGCGGGGCTGCAACGCAAGGTGGAGGCCGCCGTTGTCGCGGCGGGTGTTGCTCCAGAGCGCCGGAAGTTCAAACCTCATGTGACCTTGGCCCGGTTCTCCGGAACGCCGGTCGGCGTGGCCGGGCCGTATATCGCGACCCACGCCTCGATCCACCTGGAGCCGTTTGAGGTCGAGTCGTTCACTTTGTTTGAAAGCAAGCTCGGACGAGGCGGTCCGACCTATTTTCCAGAGTTTGAGGTGCCACTTGTCTTGTCGGCGACACCGACGGAACCGAGCACGCTAGCCCAAAGGTGATTGAGAGACCGTGGTTCCGGGCTGGAATCCGGCGCGCGGGGATGCCACCCTGGAACCATGTGGCGAAAAGGCATGAAATCTCTGATCTGCGTCTTCGTCCTCCTCGCCGTCGGTGGCTTGGAGGCAAGAGCACAGGTCCCGGTGGACTTGGAACTGGTGCTTGCCGTTGATTCCTCGGCAAGCGTCGACGACCGGGAATTTGAGTTGCAAGTCCGCGGGATGGCCCAGGCCTTCCGCGACCGTAGCGTGATCAAGGCGATTAACAGCGGACACCACCGGGCAATCGCGGTCACCGTGGTCGAATGGGCGAGCGCCGATTTTCAGATCGTCGACATCCCCTGGATGGTGATTGATGGCCCCCAGGCCGCCGACCGGATGGCCAAGCTGTTGGAGACCATGCCCCGGACCATTCGAACCGGCGCGACCTCGATCTCCGGCGCGCTCCGTTTCGCGGCCAGCCTTTTCGGAAACAATGGTTTTGATGGTGTGCGCCAGGTCATCGATCTGTCCTGTGACGGTCGCAACAATCAAGGCCCGGAGGTGAGTCTCGCCCGGGAAATCGTGATCGGCCGGGGGATCACCATCAACGGGTTAACTATTCTGAACGAACACCCGACCCTGAACTTCTATTTCGAACAGAAGGTCATCGGCGGCAACGGGGCGTTCGTCGAGATCGCCAGCAACTATCAATCCTACGCGGACGCTTTCTTGCGGAAACTGGTGAAAGAGGTAACGAACGTGCCGATCAGCGCGGTACCCGAGCCCGGTCAGGGCACGCGCTTGACCGCTACTTGGTAGCCGGGGGACGGCGGGCGTTTTAACGAGCGCCCTCGAACCCGGCCAGGGTCGCGGCCAGATTATCGCCGAGACTATCTGAGATATAACCGCCTTCCTGGACGAGCACGGTGGGAAGCCCGAACGCGCCGATCGCCGCGCCGATCCTGGCAAAACCCTCGGTGGTGATCGACAGGAACGCCAGCGGATCATCCACCGATGCATCCAGCCCGAGGGCAATGACCAGGATGTCGGGATTGTAGGCCGCGATACCCTCGAATGCTTTCTCCAGCGCCGTGAGATAGGCGTCGTCCCCGGTACCGAAGGGCAGCGGATGGTTGTGATTGTATCCTTCGCCGGCGCCCGTTCCGGTCTCGCTCCCGTAACCCGCGAAGAACGGATAATAGGCGCTGGGATCGCCATGCAGCGAGACCGTCAGAACGTCATCGCGGTCATAGAAAATTCCCTGGGTGCCATTGCCGTGATGCACGTCGACATCAAGGATCGCCACACGCTCCGCGCCCCGTTCGCGGCAGATCTGGGCGACAATGGCTGAGTTATTGAGAAAGCAAAACCCACCGGCCTGATCCGCGAAGGCGTGGTGTCCGGGCGGTCGGCACAAGGCATAGGCATGGGCGCCCGCGTCTCCGGCCTTCAGCGCGACCATCACATGCTCCGCGCAGCTTGCCGCGACGTCGGCGGATGCGAGAATCCCTTCCCAGGTGCCAGGGCCGATCGGACAGGCGGTATCGGCCTGATAATGTCCGGCTAGTGCCACCGTGGCTTGCGGCGCGGCGTTCATGTTGCGGCCGGGATGCACGTTCGGAATGATTTCGCCGCCGGGATTGGGCAGCGCGCTCCACAGGCCCCAGGCCCGTTCGAGAAAATCAAGATACCCCGCGTCGTGGATCGCGCGCACCGACCCGAGGCCATGCTGGCCCGCCGCGACGATCTCGTGTCCGGCGCGGGTCGCCGCATCGAGCAGAATATCCGCGCGCCGCGGCTGCTCGGGGCATTGGGTGACCTGACCCCGAGCAATGAAGC
>JADHLJ010000151.1 GCA_016780745.1 Alphaproteobacteria bacterium
CTGTGCGCCGTCTGTACGAGCAGGGCCGTGAGGTCAACGGCGCCGGCATCAACAGTTCCTTCGCGGTGCACCAGGACGTAAACGGCAAGGCGACGGATTACGCGCTCGGTTGGTCGGTTGGCCTCGGCTCCCCCTACACCTTCCAGACCACGCTTGAGTCCGAATACAAGTCCGACATCTTCGGCGAGCGCGGCATTCTGCTGGGGGCCGTTCACGGCATCGCCGAAAGCCTCTATGCCCGCTTCACCACCCAGGGCATGAGCAAGGAAGACGCCTACACGAACACGTCGGAGTCGATCACCGGCCCGATCTCCAAGACCATCTCGCGCTCCGGCCTGATGGCGGTCTATGACGAGCTGGATGACAACGAGAAGGCGGCGTTCAAGAAGGCCTATTGCGCGTCCTACCACCCGGCGCGCGAGATCCTGGAAGAGATTTATGACGATGTCGCCTCGGGCAACGAGGTGCGCAGCGTGATCCAGGCCTCCGACCGGTTCGACCGCTATCCGATGGGCAAGATCGACACCACCGACATGTGGCAGGTCGGCGAGAAGGTTCGCGCCGACGAGAGCCGCAACTATGTGCCGATCAACGGTGAGACCGCCGGCGTCTACATGGCCACCATGATGGCTCAGGTGGACCTGCTGACCGATCGTGGTCACCCGTATTCGGAGATCGCCAATGAGTCGATCATCGAGGCGGTGGACAGCCTGAACCCATATATGGACTTCAAGGGCGTCTCCTACATGGTCGATAACTGCTCGACCACGGCGCGCCTCGGCGCCCGCAAATGGGCCGCCCGCTTCGACTACAACCTGAAGCAGCAGTCCTATGCCGCCATGGATGCCGGCGAGGCCGTGGATGAGAGTCTGTTCGACAAGTTCGTCAACAGCGACATCCACCAGGTCCTCAAGGTTTGCGCGGATCTGCGCCCGTCGGTGGACATCTCGGTGGTGACCACCCACCGGGGATAAGTCCTCGACAAAGTTTATGAAGCGGCCGCTCCAGGAGACTGGGGCGGCCGTTTTCTTTTCGGCCAAGCACTTCTTCTCGCGTATCCCTGGCGAAGGCCAGGGCCGCTTCCGCCGGCCTGTCCGTGGGGACGCGGTATCAGGCAAAGCCGGGGAGAGGACTTGCCGACCGGTCGTGTTGAAGATCTGGCGGAATGGGCCCTGGCTTTCGCCAGGGATTCGGTCGTGGAGAGGCGAATGGTTTGTATGGGACCGACATCTTTCCGCGCGTCTCGCGATACCCGGTTGAACAATCCGAAAATTACTGCCTCACTTCCGTCTTGCGTTCTCCATCACGAAAGGTTCTTCATGATCCCGGCGATCACCGTGATTGGGACCAGGGCGAGGCGGTTCGGCGTAGTGTGCCTGTTCTTGATGGGGCTGCTAGCTGGCTCCGGCACCGCGCAGGCGCATAAGACGAATTTGACCCGTGGGTTGGTGCAAATCGACGGTGCCGTCGTGACCTATTCACTGTCCTTTTCGCCGCATGATATCGCCGTGGCGGCAGGCATGAAGACGGATTTCACGACCCCACTTACCAACGAGGATTTTGCCCCCCATTTGGCGGAACTCACCGACTATGTTTCCGGCAGATTGTTCATTGAGTCGGAACGCGGCGATTGCCCCTTGGAGCTAAGTGCGAATGGCGAAGCCTTGCCCGAGGTCTTCCTGGTTACCGCGCGGGCCCGTTGCGCCGCGCCGCCGAACAGATTGACCATCCGGTTTTTGATCTTCTTCTTTGATATCGACCCCAACCATCGGGGTATTGGGCGGCTGATCCTCCCCATGGGCGGCCAGGAGGAGTTCCTGTTCGATGCTCAAACCACGGAATTCACCGCCGATATCGTCCATCCGGCGCCGCCCGCGCCGTGGCATGTCAGGCTCACGCGTCTGATCGGTCTTGGTATCGAGCATATTCTGCTTGGTATCGATCATATCCTTTTCGTCCTGCTGCTCGTCCTGGCGGTGCCCAGGGCCTGGCCTGTGGCGCGGATCGTTACCGCGTTCACCCTGGCCCATAGCGTGACCCTGGGGCTGGCTTGGTATGGGGTGGTGGATCTGCCCACCATGGTCGTCGAGACCGCCATCGCGCTATCGGTTGCCTATGTCGCGGCGGAGAACATGCTTGGCATCGGAAGACGGTGGCGTTCTGGGATCGCCGCGCTTTTTGGGTTGGTGCATGGGCTTGGCTTCTATCGCGTGCTTAGCGCGCTTGAGCTTGAGGGATCGTCCGCGGCACTGACCTTGGCCGGCTTCAACATCGGCGTCGAGATCGGCCAGTTGGCGGTTGTCGGTGGCGCCGCCCTCCCACTGATCTGGGCGCGGGATAAGGTTTGGTATCCGCGCCTGGTTCAAGTCCTGTCCGGGATGGTCCTGCTCGTCGCGCTTTGGTGGGCGGTGGAGCGGGCCGGCTTCGCCTAATTTTCTGGTGCTGGTTGGCGCACGGATCGAGACTCCGCCTGTCTATTTAAGTTCCCGCGCCCACGGTCTAAACTGCGTTGGTTCGAGACGGGGGAGTCCGAATGATCATCGCCATATTGGCTATTGTCGCGGTTTTGCTGGCGGGTGCCTGGACCGGTTTTGACCCGAGCCGCGGCAGGGCCATTGCCGGCTCGCTGGGCTGCGCCGCCGTTCTCGCGGGGTTCGCCGTCATGCTCGGCGGCGACAACATGACCGCGACCGCCATGCAAGGCGCCGCCGCTTTCGTCGGCGCTGGCATTGGCATTGCCGTCGGATTGGTCTTGAAAGCGGCGCTATCCGGCGGCGCGGAACGACTTCGCGCGGCCGACGACGGTGGAAAGGTCCCTGGGGCAGGTTCGAACGCTCCTTCCAAGGCCAAGGCAAGCGGCGAGGCAACCGCCGAGCGCAAGAAGATCCAGGCGGCTGTACCCAAGAGCCGTGATACCGCGGAACGGCTCGTCGCCGGTAACGTTCAGCTGCTCGACCTCAGTCGCCTGCTGGAGCCGACCGAGGGCCGCCCCCGGATGAGCCGGGCCGCCGCGATGAAAATCGCCGAGGAAACCGCGAAGGCGTTTCTCAAATCGGCTGATCTCATGGTCAAGGCCGGTGACGAGGGGCTGGTCTTTCTCTTCGATGGCGTGAAGCTGGCGGAAGCCGAGGCGAAGAGCGAGGAGATCGCCGACGCGATCACCGAGGCGCTCGGCGCGGGTGACGCCGACAGTCCCTTCATGGCCAAGGGGTTCGCTTACGAGCTCGACGACTATATGCAGGATGCGATGATCGACTCCGTCGATGATCTGATAAATGTCGTCAAACTGGCGCACCAGGCCTTCGTCATGAAGGAAAAGAGCCTCGCCAAGGAGCTGGACAGGGACCTGCGGCTGGAAGCCCGACCGATGGTGCGCCCGGACAATCTCTCGGTCATCGGCTACGAGATACAAGTTGCTCGAGTTAAGAGCGGCGCCGATAAACAAAAACGCGATGTTCTGACATTTTCCCAGTTGAAAGCGCCCTATGGCGCCGAGATCGACTGCGCGTCGGTGATGAAACTGGCGTCGGCGCTACGCAATCTCGAACTCGGACGGGACCACGCGGTGCTTCTACCGATCCGTTTCGAGACGCTCTCGCATCCGCTCTACCTGGACAATCTGATGGATGCCTTGGGGACACTGCCGCAGAATATTCGCTCGCGTTTGGTGTGCAATCTCATCGTCGACCGCACGAGCCCGCCGCCGAAGATGGATGCAATGGCCAAGGGGTTGCGTAAATTCAGCAAGGGCGTGTTGATCCATCCCAAACACCCCTATAGAGGCCTTGATCGGGTCAAGGGCGCGGGCATTGACGGTTTGGTGATTTCCGCCTCCGCCTTCGATATGGACGGCGGCCAGGAAACCTTGGCGGAGCTTGTTACCAAGGCGCGAAAGCTGAAACTGTTCGTCACCTTGCTCGGTGCGGATTCCAGTTGGAAACTGCCCCAGGAAATGAACCTGCCTTATTCCTGGCCGAGGATTGACCCTATTTGGCCTCGGTAAGATCCTCGCGGGTGGCCCATAGTCGCTTCATCGCGTCATTGCCCAGCCAGTAGGCCCAGCCCTTGGTGCGTTTGACGATATCGGCGCCTTCCTTGACGACTTTTTCCTCGGCGTCGGCGGCGACATCGACCGAGATCATCGCCCAGACCCGTTTGTTGTCCGCGTCGGTCGCGGCATTCGGGTCACGCGCCAGCCCGAGAGTTACGGTCAGGCCGTCCCGGGTTTGCCAGATCGCGCCGCCCAGCGCCGGGTCCACTTTGAGGCCGTCCGAGGGGCGCACATCTTCGAATCCCAAACGCTCCTGCAGGATCGCCGCCTGTAGTAGCCGGTACCGCGAGCTGACCTTCAAGGTCTCCGGCAGGTCCACGATATCAAAGCGCTGATGGGTGTCGTTATAGTACAGTTCCAACCGCTTTTCGCCCGGTGCGATATGCGTGGTGCGTTCCACGCGCTCGCGCAGGATCGACACCAGATCATTGGGGAGCCACTCCACCGCGCCGGCGCGTATCTCCAGCTCTCCCGTCGCTAACCAGGTCTGATCTTCACCCTGGCGACGCATGTAGATGGATGGTTTGCCACCGGAGATGCTCGGAACGCGTTTTCCGAACAACGCGTCGAGGAGCGGTTTGCCGCCGGCATCGCTCAAAACCACGCGGGAGGCCTTGGAGTCGGGTTGCGCCGTGTCGGATAGATGCAATTTCCCAAAGCGCTTGGGATCACGTGTCTTGGCCTCGACCAGCTCCAGTTCGGTAAAGCCCAACAACATCTCGCGGACCACGCTTTCGGTTGCGGGGAAGCCGCCTTTCTCGTCCATTGTCCAACGGTCGTTGATCTTCGAGAAGCCGAAGCTACCGCTCGGGTTGTCGCCGCCGCGGACGATCTTGATTTTGGCGACATCGGACAGCGCCGCGCCAATATTGGGAAAGGCTGGTTCCGACTCGACACTTCTGATGGTGTCGGTCCAGCGGACATATTGCGCGCCGATGGCGCCGGCGGTGACGACGACGGTAACAGCCGCGAGGATGAGGACGGAACGTTTGGTAAGCATTACGGCCTCCTCAACTCGCTGCCGCTTCATGGGCGCGCTCGCGCCGTCGCATGCCGCGCCAGACACCAAGCAGGATCGCGAAAAGTCCGATCAGAATGGGAACGAGCGCGATGTTGAGGAACCACAGCTGGGCCTCCAGGGTCTCGAACTCTTGGTTGAGTGAGCGCCGAACGGTTCGCAACTCAGAGCGTAGTTTCAGGATGTCGCGCTGAAATTTCTCCATCGACCGGCGATCCTTCTCGGAAATCACGCCGGCGGCGCCGGACGGATTGCGTTGCCTGAGAGTGCGCAATTTCTGCTCCGTCTTTTGCAGGGTATCCCGCAACTCGCGCTCCTTGTCCTCGAATTGCTGCGCGGCATTGCGTTGAATGTCCTGCAAGACCACGAACGGACGGCTGGTGGTCCCGCGACCTCGAAGTTCAAGCAAGGTGCTTGAGCCCGCCAAGGCGTCAATCGCGTTCAGGATGAACTCACCGTTGTTGGCGGTGGGCACCGGTACCTTGCGTCCGGCGAAGTCACGCATAATCACCCAGAACCGATCGGCAAGCAGATCGGCGTCACCGAACAGCACGACGTCCAGCGGCTTGGCCGATTTCGTTAGAACCTCGCGGGTCCACGGTGGCGCCTTAACCGGTGGTTCATCCTCATCTTGCTTGATCACCGGCAGGCCGTCGGGAAAACCGGTTTGCACCGATCCGGTAACCCGCGCCGCGACAACGAACTGGCGATCGCCCGTCCCGTGATCACGCAATAATTTCAGCGGATTGCGGAAACCTTGCACCTCTTTGGACGGAATCAAGGTCGAGCCGGGCGAGGTGGTCAGCAGGGGTTCAAGCGTGACGCTCGCGCCTTCCTTCACCGCGATATGACCGGCGCTGGCAATGGCAACCACATCGACGCCCGAGGTGATCGGAGACGTCGAATTGAGCGCCGGTCCCCGCAGCTCCAGCCAGGGCAGATATTCGACCGGACGGTTTCCGTTTTCCGGCAGGACCTTGCGGGCGCTTAACCGGTCGCCGATGACGGTGTTGATGTCGAACTCGATGCCCCAGGCCTCGAACATGGCGGGAAGCGAACTCCCATCCGTGACCGTGCCCAGCATCTGGCCCTGCATGCCCTCGGCCTCGGAGAAGGGGTCCACGAAGATCATCGCCTTGCCGCCGGCCAGAAGATACTGGTCGACCGCGAAAAGCGTGCGTGGGTCGGCCTTCTTGGGATGGATCACCAAGAGGACATTGACGTCTTCCGGCACTTCGTCGACCTGCGCGCCGAGGAAGCGGGTCTCGAAGAGCTGGCCGATCTGACCGCGCACCACATAAGGCGGCACCGGTTCTTGCTGGCCGGTAGCCGTGATCCGCATCGTGCCATCAATGGGCAGGCCGCTCAGGATACCCACGACAGTCGGGTTCGGCGTCGACAGCGCGTAGAGCATGCGTGAAATGTCGTACTCGATGAAAGACTCGCGGTCGACCTGCATGAAGGGAATGGTCTCGACATCATCGGTGGTGTTGGTGCCGACCAGGCCGAAATACATGTTGTCGCCGCCGGTGACGATCGGGATGCCCTGTAGGCCCGCGGCCACGGCCCTGTCCTCGATATCGGAGAATGGGATCGGGTCCAGAACCTCGAGCCGCACCTTGCCGTTCGAGACATTCTCGTATTCCAGCAACAGATCACGGACCCGGTTCGCGTAGATCCCGAGATGTGGCACCTCCTGGGCGAGGCCAGAGGAGATATACAGCCGGAAGGTCACGGTTTCCTCGACTTGTGAGAGCAAGGTCTTGGTGGAGCCGGAGAGCGTGTGAAGCTTGTCCTGGGTAAGGTCCAGGCGTCCGGAACTGAACCAGGCCGAGGACAAGGCGTTGATGGCGATGAACAAAACGACCAGTAGCGCCAAGGCGACGCCGGCGAGCCTGGCCTCCCCGCGTTGGGTCGTGGGTTTCATCGAGGCGGATGTGGTTGTGTCGCTCATCTCAAAACGCCTTACGCCAATCGACGATGATCGCGTTGGCGATCAGCGCCACGATGATGACGGAACCGAAGAAGATCAGATCGCGCAGATCTATCACGCCCCGCTGGATCGATTGGAAATGCGGCAGGAAGCCGAAGTTTCCGATCGCCTCGACGACATTGGATGGCGCCCAGTTCGAGAAGAATTCCAACACCGTGGGCGAGCCGGCGAGGGTCAGGATGAAACAGGCGCTGGTGGTGACCACGAAGGCGATCACTTGGTTCTTGGTCATCGCCGAAATCATCGAGCCGATCGAGAGATAGGCGCCAGCCATCAACAGGCTACCGACATAGGAGGCCAGGATGACACCGTTATCCGGATTGCCGAGATAGTTGACGGTCAGCCACATCGGGAAGGTCAAGGCCACGGCGGTGGCGGTGAAGGCCCAGGCGGCGAGGTATTTTCCGACCACCGCCTCGGTCATCGAGATCGGCAGGGTCAGGAACAGCTCGATGGTGCCCAACCGGCGTTCCTCGGCCCAGAGCCGCATCGACAAGGCCGGCACCAGAAACAGATAAAGCCAGGGATGGAACTCGAAGAACGGCACCAGATCGGCTTGCTCGCGGCCCAGAAAACCGCCGAGCCGGAAAGTCAGGATACCCGCGAGCGCGAGAAAGATAACGATGAAGATATAGGCCAGCGGCGTCGCGAAATACGCGGCGAACTCTCGCCTGAAAACCAGGGAAACGTTACGCATTGGCGGTCACCTTGCGGAAAACCTCGTCGAGATCACCGGAACCGGACTGAGCCTTGAGTTCCGCCGGAGAGGCGTCGGCCATGACCTTGCCCGAGGCGATGATCATGGCCCGCGAGCACACCGCGTCGACCTCTTCCAGGATATGGGTTGAGATGACGATGCATTTCTCCTGGCCCATGTCGCGGATCAGATCGCGCACGACCTGCTTTTGATTGGGGTCGAGGCCGTCGGTCGGCTCGTCGAGGATCAGAACCTCCGGGTCATGCAACAGCGACTGGGCCAGCCCAACCCGGCGCTTGAAGCCCTTGGAGAGGGTTTCGATCGGTTGACGCGCGACGTCCTGGATGCGGGTCATCTCGACCACCCGATCGATCCTGGAGCGCCGTTCGGCGCCGTCGAAGCCGCGAACCCCGGCAATGAAACCCAGAAAGGCCAGCGGCGTCATGTCGGGGTAGGCCGGCGCGCCCTCGGGCAGATATCCGACCGCGGCTTTCACCGCGAGGGGCTCGTGCGAAACATCGTGACCGCAGACGATCGCGGTGCCGGATGTCGGGGTCAAAAAGCCGACGATCATCTTCATGGTCGTGGACTTTCCGGCGCCGTTGGGTCCGAGGAACCCGAGTACCTCACCTTTGCCGACATCGAAGCTGACGTCGTCGACCACGGTTTTCGACCCGAAGGTCTTGGTGAGGCCTTGAATGGACAGTATCTGTGTCATCGCTACCGTTTGGTTCTGCTCCGTAAACGCGGGCACCGTTGGTGTAAGGTTTTTTGCGACGATTTCAAGAGTTTGACGACAAAGAACAGCAATAGGACGTATAGTTGCGCCGATTCAGGCTGGATGGGACGCCATGACCGACATTGGTAGCGCGGCGCGGGCGTCCTCGGGGACGGACACCGCCTATATCCTGCGCCAGGTTCGGCTCGGCAGCGGCTTGGTGCTCATGTTTTACGTGTTCACGCACCTCGTGAACCACGCCTTTGGCCTGTGGTCTCTTGAGGTTCTGGAGCAGGTTCGCGAGGTTTTTGTTGGTTTCTGGCGGCCGCTTCCGGCGACGATCGTCCTGTATGGCGCCTTGGTGTTGCATGTGTTGGCCGCCATGCACGCAATCATTTCGCGCGAGAGCATGATGGGGACCACCTGGCAGGAGCGTCTGCAGTTGGCCCTGGGGTTGCTGACGCCCTATCTGATCTCCGATCACATTCTCGGCACCCGCATGGTGCATGAGCTCTTTGGGGTCAATGACAGTTATTACTCGGTTCTCCTGACGCTTTGGGTGTTCAAACCCTCGGCGGCGCTGACCCAGGTCGCCGCGCTGCTGGTCATTTGGGCTCATGGCTGTATCGGCCTGCATCTCTGGTTGCGCTTCAAGGAGAGCTACCGTCGGCACATCGCCTATTGGTACGGTCTGGCGCTTCTGGTCCCGGTGCTCTCGATCGCCGGCTTCGTCGCCGCCGGGGTCGATATTGTCAGGCTGTCGACGGACCCGGGCTGGATGCGCCAGACCATTGGCGCCATCAACTTCCCGCTGCAAGCCGATATCGACTGGGTCCTGGCGACGATGCGGGATGTCGGCTACGGCTATATCTGTTTCGTCGTCTTCATTTTCGTGGCGCGCCAGGCTCGAATTTCCGTTCGCAAGGCGCGGCGCGGCGTGACGGTCCAGTACCATGACGGTCGGGAAGTCATGGTGGCGCCCGGCACGTCGATTCTCGACGCCAGCCGCCAATCCGGCATTCCACATGCAAGCGTCTGCGGTGGCCGCGGCCGGTGCTCGACCTGCCGGGTGCGCATCGGCGACGGTCTCGATGCCCTGCCGCCGCCGAGCGAGGCCGAGCTTAAGGTGCTGGAGCGGGTCGGCGCGGCGCCAAATGTCCGGCTGGCGTGCCAAACCCGGCCGACCGAGAAGGTAGAGGTCACCCCGCTTTTGGCGCCGCGGCAAGTGTCTGTTCAGGACGCCGGCGCGCGCGCCGCCTATGCCCAGGGTCAGGAGCGCGACATTGTCGTCCTGTTCGCGGATATCCGGGGCTTCACCCAGATTTCCGAACAGCGTCTGCCCTATGACGTGGTTTTCATTCTCAATCGCTATTTCGCCGAGATGGGCGCGGCGATTGAGGCGTCCGGCGGCCGGATCGACAAGTTCATCGGCGACGGGATCATGGCGTTGTTCGGCGTTGACGACAATCTCTCCGACGGCGCGCGTCATGCGATTGCCGCGGCCAAGGCGATGGCGGACAATCTCGAAAAACTGAACGACAGCTTAGAGAACGACCTGGACGAGCCGCTTCGCATCGGCATCGGGCTCCATGGCGGTCCGGCGATCGTCGGAGAGCTTGGCTATCGCAAAACCCGGGGGGTGACGGCGGTCGGAGACACGGTGAACACCGCCAGCCGGCTCGAAGCCCTGACCAAGGATTTCGCCGTGCAACTCGTCCTATCCACCGAAGTCGCGACGGCCGCGGGCCTGGACCTATCGAGTTATCCCATCGAGGAAGTGTCGATCCGGGGGCGCGAGGAATCCTTACCGGTTCATCTCGTGAAGGACGCATCGGGTTTGCCTGGCTGACCGATTGTCGCAGTCGATGGCTCTTGAGTATCAAATCCTTCCGGCTCCTCTCTTCCGCGGCCAAGGTTGCCGCTGTAAGAAGGCCCGACAACAGCGCCATCGGAGTTTCAAGAGATGTCCAAGCCCCTGCCGCTCGCCGGAATTCGCATATTCGATCTGACCCGTATTCTCGCCGGCCCGACCTGCACGCAATTGT
>JADHLJ010000152.1 GCA_016780745.1 Alphaproteobacteria bacterium
GGCTTTCTCGGCGTTGTCGCCCGAGACGAACACGATGTCCGTGTCCAACTCATCGAACTTGTCCTTCAAAGCCTCGACCTTGGCGGTGTAGCTCTTGCAGATCGGGCAGTGCAGGCCGCGATAGACGACCACCATCTGCCAGCGGTCCTTGGCTCCGCCGATCTTGGCCTCGCCGCCATCGACGGTGGGCAGGGTAATTTCCGGCATGGCGCCGGCGGTAAGCTTCTCCGACATGTGCATATGTCCCCGTGGGTTGTGATGACCGCAATGTGGGCGGTCCTCCGCGCTGGGGCAAGGAACGACACTCTTTCCAATTTTCGAATAACGCGGATGTTATAACGCAGCTGCGAGATAAATTTCCTTTCGCAGCGCGGCATTTCGACCCGTTTGCCGCCTAATGGGCTGAAAAGGCTTGTATCCAGGTTCGAAAAAGCGTCCCCTCTCAAGCATCGAGACCAAGCGCGGGGCGCATTCTTGCTGTATTCCCTTTACGACGCCAATCGATCGATGCTGACGCCGCTGCGGGCCGCCGCGCGCTCAAGCCTGGCGATTTCCAAGCATCCCATGCTCTCCGATTTCACCGACATCATGGGACGGGGCTCGGAAGCGGCTCTCGATGTCGTCGAGGGAATGATGCAGCGCCGTGGCAAGCCGGATTGGCGGATCAAGTACACCACGATTGATGGCGCGCGGGTTCGCATCACCGAAGAGGTGGTGCTCGAAAAACCTTTCGCCAATCTCCTGCGATTTCGCCGCGAGAGTGGGGACGAGCCCGAGCGGGACGACCCCAAGATCCTGATCATCGCGCCCATGTCCGGGCATTTCGCCACTCTGCTCCGTGACACGGTCCGCGCCTTGGTGCCGAACCACGACGTCTACATCACCGACTGGAAGGACGCGGCGCGAGTGCCGCTTCTGGAAGGCGGCTTCGACCTCGATGACTTCGTTGGTTATCTGATTGAATTCATGCGGAAAATGGGACCGAACCATCATGTGATGGCGGTTTGTCAGCCCGCGCCCCTGACCATCGCGGCGGTATCCCTACTGGCCCAGATGGACGATCCGGCCCAGCCGCGGACGATGACCTTGATGGGCGGGCCGATCGATACCGCGGCCGCGCCCACCACACCGACCGAGCTTGCCGATCAGCGCTCCATGAGCTGGTTCGAGACCCATTGCATCACCACGGTGCCACCGACTTATCCGGCGGCCCACCGGCGGGTCTACCCCGGCTTCCTGCAGCTCGGCGCCTTCATCGCGATGAACGCCGACCGGCATATGAACGCGCATCTCAGAATGTTCCGCCATCTGGTCGAGGGTGACGGCGAATCCGCCGCCGGCCATCGTCGTTTCTATGACGAGTACATGTCGGTCATGGACATCACGGCGGATTTCTATCTCCAGACCCTGCAACGGGTGTTCAAGGAACGTTGGATCGCCACCGACCAGTTCGTCTGGCGCGGCGAATCAGTGCACCCGTCCACGATCAAGCGCACCGCGCTGCTGACCGTCGAGGGCGAGAAGGACGATATCTCCGCCCCTGGCCAGACCATCGCCGCGCACACGATCTGCTCCGGCATTCCCGAGGACCGGCGCCACAACCATCTGCAAAAGGGTGTCGGGCATTACGGCATCTTCAACGGCCGGCGCTGGCGCGAGGAGATTGTTCCGGAGGTCTCGCGGTTCATCCGGGAGATGGCGGATTAGCTTTTCCATTGACGCGGTCAAGACCAACGCCTTCAAGGGCGCGCTGGCCTTCGGCCCGATCCCACGATCCCGCGCCGAGGTTCAAGCCATCGCCGATTGGGGCGCCGGCCTGATGATTTCGCTCGTGCCGCGAGAGGATATGGCGCGTTATGCCGCGCTTGACCTGCCCGCCTGGATCGCCGACGCGGGTCTACCATGGCTGCACCTTCCCATTGAGGACTTCCAAGCACCCGACGCCGCGTTCGAGACGGCTTGGCATGGCCAACAATCGCGGGTTCACGCGATTCTGAACGAAGGCGGAAAGGTTTTCGTGCATTGCGCCGCCGGTCTCGGACGCAGCGGGACCGTGGTTGGGCGGATTCTGCTTGAGGCGGGAGTCTCTCTGGAAGACGCGCTCGCCGCCACCCGCGCGGCTCGCCCCGGTGCGGTGGAAACCGCCGGTCAGGAAGCATATTTGGCGAGAGTTTCAGAGAAATAGTATTTTAATCAGGTGTTTGCGACTCGTCCTGAAACCAACACATCAGCTAAGACATCCCCTCAAACCCGGTGATAGCGATGCCGGCCTTCCTCGTCGAGATCCCGGGTGAGCGCGCCCTTGTGGAGTAGATTGTTGATATGCGCCACCGTCTCGCCGATGGCGAAGCGGGTCTGGAAAGCGTCCAGCTCTCGGGTGAACAGCGCCTTCATCACATCGCGGCCCGTCGCCGGCGCGGCGCAGGTATCGAGCGTGATATCCAAACGCTCCACATGATGGTCGGCAAGGTCTTTCACCCGGGTTCTAAGCTCCCGGTACGGTCGGTTATGGGCCGGCAGGACCAGCACATCCTCGGCGATATGACCAAGCGTGCCGAGAAAGTCGAGATACCCCGCCAGCGGATCACCCTCGGGTTCCTGCCACCAGACCGCGATGATCGGCGTGATTCGGGGTAGCAACATATCGCCGCCGAGCAGGACCCGGTCCTCGGCGCAATAGAGCGAGATATGGTCCGGCGAATGGCCGGAGCCGAAGATCGGCTCCCATTTCCGCCCGCCGATCTCGAATACGGTCGCCTCGGTCACCCTTTTGTAGACGGCGGGAATCGGCGTCACCATGCTCCGGTAATCGTTACCCATCTCCCGATAGGCGCGAAGCTCCGTCTCGTTGAGGCCGGCGCGATGGTAAAACCGCTGCATCTGCGCCGAGGAGGCGTCCTCGACATCCAGATAGGCCTGACGCGCGCTCAGCCATTCCAGCTGGGTCATCCAAAGCTCGGCCCCGGTCTTGTTCTGCAGCCAGCCGGCGAGACCCACGTGATCGGGGTGAAAATGCGTGCCGATGATCCGCCGGATCGGGCGGCCCTGGAGCTTGGTCTCCAGCAAGGTCTCCCAGGTCCCGATGGAGACCGGATCGCCGAGCCCGGTATCGATCAACACCCAGGCGTCGCCGTCATCCAGCAGGTAAAGATTGATATGATCCAGCGCGATCGGCATCGGCAGCCGGATCCACAGAATACCCGGCGCGATCTCGATCGGCGTGGCGGGTTCGGGGACGCGCTCGCCCATGACGTAGTCGACATTGCTTTCCATGGCCGGACCATAATGCGCGGATTCCGCATTGCAAAGCGCCGTTGTGCGGTGCCACATATCTGATACGGCTCGATACGGGCGTGACAGTTTCCATGGAGGGCGCGACGGCGTGGAGAAGACCGGAACAGGGACCCTTTGGTTGATTGTCGGGCCAAGTGGCGTCGGCAAGGACAGCCTGATCGACGGCGCCCGGGCGGCACTGGCGGATGACCCGCGTTTTGTCTTCCCGCGGCGCGAGATCACAAGGCCCGGCACGGCGGGCGGCGAGGATCATATCCCGATCACGATGGCGGATTTCGAGGCCCGCCGCGCGGCGGGGGCCTATGCTTTGTGCTGGACCGCCAATGGCCACGGCTATGGCGTACCGCGCGCAATCGACGCCGCGCTGGCCAGGGGGCGGAACGTGATCGTCAACGGCTCCCGAGGCGCGCTGGGCGAGGCGCGGTCGCGCTATCCGGATCTAAGGGTGGTCGCGGTGACGGTGCCGCCGGCGGTCCTGCGCGCGCGGCTGGAGGCGAGGGGCCGCGAATCAGCGGCGGAAATCGAGGCCCGCCTGGCCCGCGCCGCCGCCCTCCAAGTCGAGGGAGGGGATGTGATCCACTTCTCCAACGACCGGGCGCTCGCCGAATCGGTCGCGGCGTTTGTCGGGTTGTTTGGATAGGCGGATGGTATGGCGAAGGGCGAGGGGCGAGCGGGTGCCGCCTCATCCGAGTCCTAGAGCCATTGCGTGATCACCCCTGGGCAGGCGATAGGGATATCTTGTGCTTCTTGGTTACCCCGCGGCCGACATTCGCGGAAGCGGCCCTGGCTTTCGCCAGGGATATGGGAGAGAGGGGCGCCGTTCGCTCCCTTTCTCCGAATTCCCGGCGCAAGCCGGGACCGATTCCGCCGGCCCACCGGCGTGGCGGCTCGTGGCGTATCACGCGTGGGTCCCTCGGCGAGCGCGGGATGACGGCTTTGGGGGGAGAGTGCGCGGTGAAGCTGAAATCCGCGAACCCGGCCCGCGCCTTCGCCGCCCTACCGGCCTCACTTGATCCGGAAATGATTGCGCAGCGCCAGGCCGAACAGGAACACCAGCGCCGCCGAGAGCAGGAATTGCAAGACCCCGAGCCCGGTCACCAGATCCGGGATCACCGGCGTGACGCTGCCGGGCACCTGAACCTGGACGCCATAGAGACAGGTATGGATCTGGTTGATCTTGGTCACCGAGCCGATCCCGGCGAACAGCCCCTTGCTTACCGACAGCCCCAAGGCCGCCGCCGCCGGATCGCCCGGCCCGATGGCGCAAGGCAGGCTGGGGCTCGCGGTAAACGCCCAGTCCCAAAGCCCCTGGACCGCCCCCCGGAAGGACGAGCCCGACGGCCCCAGCGGACTGGCGCGCTCCAGATGGATCGCCAGATAGGCGGTCGCGAACCCGGCGGTACTGACCAGCCACCACCGCACCGGCCGCACCACCGAGGCCCCGAAACTCCCGAGCAGTTGATACAGCACCCCGACCCAGAAGCTTCCATGCCAGGGCTTGTCCTCGTGCCAGCGCCGGGCCAGCAATTCGCCGCGAAAATACTCCTGCTCGCGGGCATGGTCATGGCCCTGGATGGCCAGCCGCTTCAACGCCCGCCACCGCGCCGCGCGATCCGGGTTGCCAGACAAGCCGGTGAGTTGGGCGATCGACGCGGCGAGGGCCTGGAATAGAAAGTCCGGCTTGTGTTCCCAAGGATCCTTATCCGGTGACTGTTGTTTGACTTTTCGATATTTTTCGACGAAGCCCCCCGGCTCTATACGGAGAGAATCGAGCCGGGGGGCTTCGTCGAAGTGAGCTTGATTGAAAACCGGAACAAGCTCGAAGACGGCGCCTTCAAGTGAAAACGCGCTTGTTACCTCAGTCGCCGCGAAGGTGACGTTGCCGAGAAAATGCGCGTTCCGGAAGGTGGAATAGCCGGTAAACTTGGTTTGGCCGAACCACGCGGTGCCCGAGAATGTCGCGTCGCGGAACCACGCGGTGCCCGAGAATGTCGCGCCGTTGAACCCCGCGTAGCCCGAGAATGTCGCGCCGCCGAACCACGAATAGCCCGGAAAGATGAATTCTCCGAAGAAAACATCATCCTCGAATTCGTGGTCATCGAAATCAACCCACGCCCGGGCTTCCCACTCTTCCTCCGCCGCTTCCCACTCCCCCGCTTCCTCAAGCCGCGCGCGCTCGGCGAGCAGACCCTTGGCCCAGGCGTTCCAGGCGTCGCGGCCCTGGGCCAGGAGGGCGAGGCTTTCTTGCTTGTTCATCGGCGCGGGGGCTCCCTAACGCGCGGGCGGGGCGTGGGCGTGACGGACCTGTCACGAGGCTTACTCTAGGCGCGGACCGGCGGCGGAGAACAGGGAAATCCGTGCATGCGGCTATGTTGTCGGCGGTTTGCGTTCCCCAGCCTCCGTCGCCCTGGCGCACGGCAGGGCCTCGGAATCAGCCGCGTGACTGAACGCTCGCCCCCTGTTGCCCCATCGCGAGGTCCTGCCTTGCGCCAGGACGACGGGGTAGGTGGATCGGCCGTCTTCGCTCCTCCGTCGCCCTGGCGCACGGCGGGGCCTCGGAATCAGCCGCGTGACTGAACGCTCGCCCCCTGTTGCCCCATCGCGAGGTCCCGCCTTGCGCCAGGACGACGGGGTAGGGGGATCGGTCCCGCCCGATACCGATCCCGGATTTTCCGTGGTATCCCCGAGGCGTGGATTGTAGAAATGACGCGTCGACCTTCATCGCGACCCCGTCCGCTCGGCCGGTAAAGCGCAACCCACGAGGCCCTGTTCATGTCCATCGACCTCAGCCGCAACGGTGACTTCGCCGTCATTACCATTAACCGACCGGAAGCGCTAAACGCTCTTAGTTTCAGTCTCGTACGAGACATATCGGATAGATTGGATGAGGTGGAGGGGACGGATGCGCGCGGCCTGATCTTCATCGGCGCGGGTGACCGGGCGTTTTGCGCCGGCGCGGATATCGCCGAGCTGATGGGCCGCTCCCTGGTCGACCACAAGGCGGATATGGAGCGCGGGCAGCGGACCTTCGACCGCCTGTCGACCTTCAGGATGCCGACCCTGGCGGTAATCAACGGCTTTGCCTTTGGTGGCGGATTGGAGCTGGCGACGGCCTGCAATCTGCGGGTCGCGACGCCCAACGCCAAGATGGGACTGCCGGAGATCAAGCTCGGCGTGATCCCGGGCTATGGCGGAACCCAACGTCTGCCGCGCCTGGTGGGCGAGGGCCGGGCGATGGATATCGTGCTTAGCGGGCGCGCCGTCGGCGCCGAGGAGGCCGAGCGGATCGGCCTGGTGAACCGTATCATCGGCGAGGATGGCGCCGACCCGCTGGAGGCGGGCATGGCTTATCTATCGGAGATCACCCAGTTCGGCCTGCCGGCGATCGGCCTGGCCCGCGAGGCGGTGCAGCGCGCCATGGATACCCCGGTTTCCGAGGGTTTGAAGATCGAGGCCGACCTCAACACCATCGCGTTTCAGACCGAGGACGCGATCGAGGGGTTGACCGCCTTCCTGGAGAAACGCAAACCCAGCTTCAAGGATCGATAGCATGCGGATACTCGACCGGCTCGACGCCTCGCTGGATCTGCCGGAACACGAGGCCATGGTCCTGGAACAGGTGCGCCAGCTCGCGGTGGAAAAGATCGCGCCCCGGGCCGCCGGCCATGACGAGGCCGGAACCTATCCAGCCGACAACATCGCCGATATGAACGCGCTCGGCATGAACGCGATGTTCGTGCCCGAGGCCCTGGGCGGCTTGGGACTGTCCTACGCGGTGTATCTTGCCTGTGTGCGCGAGATTTCCAAGGCCTGCGCGTCGACCGGCATTATCTGGGCGACCACCTTTCACGGCATGAAACCAGTGATGGATTTCGGCTCCGACGATCTGAAGGCACGGGTCATGGGACAGGTGGCGGAGGGCGCGATCGGCGCGCTTTGCATCACCGAGCCGACGGCGGGCTCCGACGCGACGGGCATGAAGACCCGGTTCCGCGCCGACGGCAACGAGATCGTCATCGATGGCGGCAAAACCTTCATCTCCAACGGCGATATCGCCGATTTTCTGCTGATTTTCGGCAAATGGGACGGGATCGACGACGACAAGAAGGCGATCTCGGCGCTGGTGCTGGAGAAGGGGACGCCGGGCTTCGAGGCGCTGACCAAGGAGCGCAAGATGGGGCACCGGGCCGCCCCGACCTGCGGGCTCGCCTTCGATGGATGCCGGGTGCCGATGACCAATTTGCTCGGCGAGCCGGGAGACGGGTTGGGTATTCTGCTCACCTCGCTCAACAAATCCCGGCCCAGCGTCGCGGCCCACGCGCTCGGTATCGCCCGTGGCGCTTTCGAGGACGCGGTGGCCTATATCAACGAGCGTCGCCAGTCCGGTCGGCGGATCGTCGAGTTCCAGGGCATCCAATTCATGCTGGCGGATCTGGCGACCGATCTGGCGCTCACCGAGGAATGGCTGTGGCGGGTCGCCCGCATGGTGGACGGCGGCGCCACCGATTTCGGCGTCGAGGCGTCGATGCTGAAGATGCGGGCCTCCGACATCGCCATGAAGATCGCCACCGAGGCGGTGCAATTGCACGGTGGCTACGGCTATATCCAGGATTTCCGCGCCGAGCGCCTGATGCGGGACGCCAAGATCACGCAGATCTGGGAAGGCACCAACCAGATCCACCGGCAGTTTATTGGCCGGCATTTCATGGAGCGTTAGCGTACCTTCGCGGCGGTCCTGGACGATGCCCGCTTTGGCGCGTCAAGAATGGACCGTCTCAGGCGATGATGTTCGTTGGTGCAATATTCCAAGATCATCTTGGAGACGACGATCCTCTCATCCAAGCATGGCAGCAACAGACTTCGATAGATCACCCGGTACGTCTTGGCGTTGCCGCTATAGACGACGTCACGGCAGCGAGGGGCGTTGTCCAGTACCGTCTGATGAAAGTCGCCAGTTGTCATTTTCGCATAGGCCGGGACGGGATGGGCGCTCAAAAGTTCTCCTGATTTGTCGAAGCGATGCCGTTTTGGCATTTCGGGCGTGTATTCCAAAATTCGATAGCGCCAACGGTCTCCACTGCTGACATCAACGGTGCTGACCCAAGGATCTGTTTTCGCCTCCTCAATAAATTGGCGGTCCGAGCGCCTCACGCTCCAGCGAAGCGCGAGTTCTTGGAAATCCGGCGTTTCGTAAGGATCAACCCAACGGCGATAGACGGTGATTTCCGGCGACGATGTGTAAGCCTCGTCGAGGATCGTTTTTGGGTGCCAATCTGGATGCTGGGATAACGCGGCCTCGATCTTGAACAGCTGGGCGACGTTCTTAACGAACCAGTCCGGCTTTCTGATATCGCGAACCACCCACTCGGACGAAAGGTCCGCCAGGGCGGCTACTTTTGCTGGTGTCAGGCTGCTGTCGCGCCGGACCAGTCGAGCAATGTCCAGGTACAGGAGATCGACCTGCGCCGCCATTTTCTGGCCGACCGAGTGATAGCCGAGGTCAACGTGATCCATATTTCGGGTCCTATCGCGCGTTCTTGAACATCTTGGCGCTTAGTTCGGCGCAATATACGCGGCCCTCTCGCCCTCATCACTTCTCGGCCGGTCACTGAAGCTCAAGCGGCCTGGTCGGCACATTTCCAGTTTCATTTTCGAGATGATCCTGCCCTCATTATGACAGGGGAAGGCGATACTCCGGAATACGCTTCGATAGCCCAGCGCGTGGTTCACATGGACCACGTCCTTGCAAAGCGGCTCGTTGCTTTCATTCACATATTGGAAGTCGGCGACCGTCAAATCCCTGTAGGCCGAGCTCGGATGGTCGCCGAGACGCCTGCCGGATTTGTCCAACGCGAAACGCTCGTTCATTGAAACGGCGTATTTCTCGATCCTAAACTCGGGCGCTGGCAACCCCCTGGTGGTCAAAACCGAGACCCAGGGATCTTGCTTCAGCCCATCAATGAATTCGGAATCCGAGCGACAGACATCCCATAACAAAGCAAGTTTTCGGAACTCTGGTGACTCGTAGGGATCAACACATCGCCGATAGATATAGCTTTCGTCGTATCCACGATCGGCCTCGCCGAAAACCCGTTTCGGGGCCCAGGAGGGATGCTTTGAAAGGGCCGCTTCGATGCGAAACAACTGGGCGGTGTTCTGTACATGCCAGTCCGGTTTTCGAATATCCCGGACGATCCAGGGCGACGCCAGACCACACATTTCCGCTATTCGCGCCGGCGTTAATTCGGTCTCCACCGCGAGGAAACGTCGGATATCACCATACAGCAACTCAACCTTCGCGGCGGTCTGCTCGCCAACCGTTCGATAGCCAAGTGGATGATCGTCCCGGCTGATCGGCGCGACGGATAAGTCATGACTAAGCGACCCTCTCGACATCGGTTAACGATACTCCATGCGAGTCGCGGAAATGCCTTGTTTGCGACCGTTACGGATTAACCCCGCCCGGTCAAGGCTTGACCCGATTCACCTCTGTTCGGGGAGCGTTGAACTTGAGCCGCCCCGGAACCCAGTATTCCAGTTTCATTTTCGAGACGATTTTGCCCTCGTCGAGACATGGGAAGGCAATGCTACGAAAGACGATCCGATCGTTTTGACGTCTGTTTATATGTACCATGTCCTTGCAGCGGGCCTGACCGGTCGCGGCGACCAATCCAAAATCCTTGGCGGTCAACTCGGCATAAGCCTTGCTCGCATGATCTCCGAGACGTTTGCCATTTTTGTTAAAAGCGAATTTTCCCGAAATTCCATCCGCGTAGGTCAAAAATCGATAGGCTTTTGGATCCCTGTCCCGCGCGTCGAGGACTGACACCCAGGGATCGCCGGTCATCCGATCAATAAAGTCCTGGTCCGATTTCCGGACGGTCCAATGCAGAAAGTCCTCGCGAAACTCCGGGGAATCATCCGGGGCGACCCATCGGCGGTAAACGTAGCTCCCCTCGGCGCCACAATCCTCTTCGCCCAAAATAGATTTCGGGAACCAGGATGGTAGCTGGCTTAGGGCTTCCTCGATCTTGAAAAGTTGCGCGGCGTTCTTGGCATGCCAATCGGTTTTGCGAATATCGCGAGGACACCTCTAAAAACCTCGTCATTTCGGCCATGATCTGATTCACTTGGGCCATCGGCTGGATGGAGGATGGGATGTCGGATCAACCTGGTTTCTTCGATCTTGATGAGCGTTACGCGGCGTTATCGGCGGCGGGTGAT
>JADHLJ010000153.1 GCA_016780745.1 Alphaproteobacteria bacterium
CTCTCATTCCAGATACCGGCCTTGGCGGATCGCGCGGCCTTTTCAAGCGCTAGCATCTCCGCCGCCAGAAGTGTCGTATCCCGCGTGGTCGCCACCATCGCCAGGCCCTCCGCCAGGAGCGACGCCTGAACCCATCGACCATCCTCCAAGCAGGGATGAGCCAAAAGCCGGTCATAGCGGTCCCGGCGCTTGGGAAGGACATACGTGACCAGCGTTTGACCAATGGTGAGCGTCTCAAGCGCGCGTCGCGCCTCCTCCGCCAAGGGCTCCGCGGGATCGTGGCCAAAAGCGGCTCTCGGCAGGTTGATGCCGGCGAGCCGTATCTCGCGCCCGCCAACCTCCCGTAGCGTGCCGTCCACGGCGACGGCCTGGATCGTCACCCGCGGTCCTGGCTCTAGTCCGTCGGCGGCGCAATCGGCGGCCCGCGCGCCCCAAGCCCCCGTGGTGAGAAGACAATTCAGCATCACGAATCCGGATGCTCGCGGAGATTTGCCGGGATGCGGGCGCCATAAGTTCATCCGCGTATGTCATGCGCTTGGAGGCGCGGCGTCAACCATTCTCGCGGACGGGCTATCGGCTTGGGCTGGCGAAAGAGAGCAACGCGGAACAGGTCTGGAATCGCGGAACCCAAGGGCATAGGATCTCGGCTATTGAAGATCGGCATCGCTTAGAGGAACGCGCGGGCATGGAAAATCGTACCGAAGTCGCCATTGTCGGCGCGGGTTTCGCGGGGATGTATCTGCTGCATCGCCTCCGCGGCATGGGGGTTCAAGCCAAGGTTCTGGAGGCCGGTTCCGGCGTCGGGGGGACCTGGTACTGGAACCGCTATCCGGGCGCGCGCTGTGATATCGAAAGCATTCAATACTCCTACCAGTTCGACGATCAGCTGCAGCAGGAATGGGAGTGGAGCGAGCGCTACGCGACGCAGCCGGAGATCCTGAAATACGCCGAGCATGTCGCCGACCGTTACGATCTGCGCCGCGACATCCAGTTCAACACCCGGGTGCGCGCCGCGACCTATGACGAGAGCGCCAGCGAATGGACCTTGCAGGCCGAGGACGGCGCGACCCTGACGGCCCGCATCTACGTCATGGCCACGGGCTGTCTCTCGGTGCCGAACAAGCCGGATCTCAAGGGCTTGAGCGATTTTTCCGGCCCGGTCTATCACACCGGCGAATGGCCGCACGAGCCGGTGGACTTCACCGGCCAGCGGGTCGCGGTGATCGGCACCGGGTCCTCGGCGATCCAGTCGATCCCTCGGATCGCCCGGCAAGCCAAGCATTTGACGGTCTTTCAACGCACCGCAAATTACTCGATCCCGGCGCGGAACGCCCCCCTCGACCCGGATTACGTGAAATCCATCAAGGCCCGCTACAAGGAATTCCGGGCCGAGGCGAGCAAGACCCCGCCGGGCATCCACGCGGTGTTCAATCCCGGCTCCGTCCTCGACGCGAGCCCCGAGGAACGCGAGGCCGCCTATGAGGAGCGCTGGCAAAAGGGCGGGCTGATCTTCATGGGGGCCTTTGGCGACGCGATGCTGAGCCACGAGGCCAACGCGGTGCCGGCGGAATTCGTGCGCCGCAAGATCCACGAGATCGTGAAAGACCCGGAGATGGCCGACAAGCTCTGTCCGAAGAACATCATCGGCGCCAAGCGGCTCTGCGTGGATACCGAGTACTACCCGACCTTCAACCGCGACAATGTCGACCTGATCGACATCAAGGAGCAACCGCTGAAGGAAATTACCGCCAACGCGGTCGTGGTCGAGGGCCAGGAGGTCGAGGTCGACGCCCTGGTGATCGCCACCGGGTTCGACGCGATGACCGGCGCGCTGAAGAATGTCGACATCCAGGGTCGTGGCGGCGCTCGGCTCCAGGAACGCTGGGCGGATGGGCCCAGCAGCTATCTCGGTCTGGCGATGGCCGACTTCCCCAACCTGTTCACCGTCACCGGCCCCGGCAGCCCCTCGGTCTTCACCAATATGCTGCCGACCATCGAACAGCATGTGGAGTGGATCGCCGACTGCATCGGCTACATGAACGCCCGCAACTATCGCTGTATCGAGGCGACCCAGGACGCCGAGGACGAATGGTGGGCGCATTGCCAGGACGTGGCGAGCGTCGGCATCAAGGGCACCACCGACAGCTGGTATATCGGCGCCAATATCGAAGGCAAGCCACGGGTCTTCATGCCCTATCTCGGCGGCTATCCGCTGTATTGCCAGCGTTGCGAGGAAGTGGTCGCCGAAGGTTACAAGGGCTTCGCCTTCAGCTAGTCCCCGGCATTCTCGCCATAGAGCGCGTGGGCCCGGGTCTCGAAGGCGGCGACCATGCGCTTGACCGCCTCGTTGAACAGGGTCGCGATGATCTTCTGCAGGACAGCGTTGCGGAACTCGAAATCCACATGGAACTCGACCTCGCAGCCGCCTTCATGAGGGCGAAAGATCCAATAGCTATCGAGATACTTGAACGGCCCGTCGGCGTATTTCGCGTCTATCCGGCTAGCCGGTCGGTCGAGGCTGACCCTGGAGGTGAACCGTTCACGCACCAGCTTGTAGCCGATCATCAGGTCGGCGACGATCAACTCCTCGCGCGATGAGCGAATGCGCGCGCCGACGCACCAGGGTAGGAACTCGGGATAGCGTTTCACATCCGCGACGAGGTCGAAAAGCTGCTCGGGGCGAAACGGCATCACCCGCTGTTCGGTATGGACCGTCATGAGATCGCCTGGCCGCTACAATACCGCGCTTGCCTGCCGGGCCAGCGCCTCGAGGCGGGTGTCGCCGCCGGCGATCCTGGCATCCCGCGCCGCCCTGAGCCGGGCGAAATCGTCACCCGCGTGATAGGACGAGCGGGTCAGCGGCGAGGACGAGACCATCAGGAAACCCTTGCCATAGGCCGCGCGCTCATAGCCCGCGAACTCATCCGGCTCAACGAAGCGGTCGACCCCGTGATGCTTCACCGTGGGCTGGAGGTACTGGCCGATGGTCAGGAAATCGATATCCGCGGAGCGCATGTCGTCCATCACCTGATGGACCTCCTCGCGGCTCTCGCCAAGCCCGACCATCAGGCCGGATTTGGTGAACATCGACGGGTCCAGCTCCTTCACCCGATCCAGCAGGCGCAGGGAGTGGAAATAGCGCGAGCCGGGCCGCACCTCGGTATAGAGCCGGGGCACGGTCTCCAGATTATGGTTGAAGACATCCGGGCGCGCCTCGACCACGACTTCCAGCGCGCCGTCCTTTTTCAGGAAATCCGGGGTCAGGATCTCAATCGTGGTGCCGGGCGAGGCCTTGCGGATCGCCCGGATGGTCTCGGCGAAATGCGCCGCGCCGCCATCGGCCAGATCATCGCGATCGACCGAGGTAATGACGATATGCTCCAGCCCCAGCCGCGCCACCGCCGCCCCGACATTGGTCGGCTCCAGCGGATCCAGCGCGCCGGGCTTGCCGGTGGCCACGTTGCAGAAGGCGCAGGCCCGGGTGCAAATCGCGCCCATGATCATCATCGTGGCGTGCTTCTTGGCCCAGCACTCGCCGATATTCGGGCAAGCCGCCTCCTCGCAGACGGTATTCAGGTTCCATTCCCGCATGAGGTCGCGGGTTTCCTTGTAAACCGGCGATGTCGGCGCCTTCACGCGAATCCAGGCGGGCTTGCGCTTGATCGGATTATCCGGCTTGCGCGCCTTCTCGGGATGACGCGCGGCGCCGAGGCGTGGGGGATCGGTTATGGTCATCCGTCCGCTAACTCCGTCGTCCCGGACTTGATCCGGGATCCATGCCTGAGACTTGAAGCGTGATCAACGGTTTCATATTACGTCACCCGGCCACGCTCTACCTGTTCCTCTGATCACGCCGACGCACTCAGGCATGGATCCCCGCTTTCGCGAGGATGACGGAGGAAATAGAAACTAAAAATGCACCGCCCGGCCATAGGCGTCCAGCACAGACTCATGCATCATTTCGGACAGGGTCGGATGCGGGAAGACCGTGTGCATGAGCTCGACCTCGGTGGTCTCCAGGGTCCGGGCGACGGTGTAGCCCTGGATCATCTCGGTAACCTCGGCGCCGATCATGTGGGCGCCCAACATCTCGCCGGTCTTGGCGTCGAAGATGGTCTTCACCAAACCCTCGGGTTCGCCCAGAGCGATGGCCTTGCCGTTGCCCATGAAGGGGAAGCGGCCGACCTTGACCTCGTGGCCGGCCTTCTTGGCCGCCGCCTCGGTCATGCCGACACTGGCGACTTGCGGGCGGCAATAGGTACAGCCGGGGATGTTACCGGTATCCAGCGGATGCACGCCTTTGACGCCGGCGATCTTCTCGACGCAGATGATCCCCTCATGGCTCGCCTTATGGGCCAGCCAGGGCGGGCCGACGAGATCTCCGATGGCATAGATCCCCGGCTCTCCCGTCTGGCACCACTGGTCGATCTCCACATGCGCGCGGTCGACCTTGATTTTGGTACCCTCGAGGCCGATATCCTCGACATTGCCGACGATGCCGACGGCCATGATCACCTTGTCGACGGTGATCACCTCCGACTTGCCGCCGGCCTCGACGGTCACCGCCGCGCCCTTGGCCGAGGTCTTGACCGACGCGACCTTGGCCCCGGTCAGCAGCTTCATGCCCTGCTTGGTAAAGGCCTTATGAGCGAAGGCCGATATCTCCTCATCCTCGACCGGCAGCACTCGGTCCAGCACCTCGACCACGGTCACCTCGGCGCCCATGTCGCGATAGAAGCTGGCGAACTCGATCCCGATCGCGCCGGAGCCGATCACCAGCAGGGATTTCGGCATCGCGTCGGGCACCATAGCCTCGCGATAGGTCCAGATGGTCTTGCCGTCCGGCTCCATCCCCGGCAGCGTGCGCGCCCTCGCCCCGGTGGCCAGGATGATGTGCTTGCCGACGAGGTCCGCCACCGGCTTGCCGTCCTTGGTCACCGAAAGCTTGCGCGCGCCCGCGATCCCGCCATTCAACTTGCCGTGGCCATCGAAGACCGTGACCTTGTTCTTCTTCAGAAGATGCCCGATACCGCCGGAAAGCTGTTTGGCCACGCCCCTGGACCGCGCCACGATCTTCTTGATGTCGAAGGACACCTCCTTGGCGGACAGACCATAATCATCGAGATGCTGCAGGATGTGATGGATCTCCGATGTCCGCAGCAAAGCCTTGGTCGGAATGCAACCCCAGTTAAGGCAGATCCCGCCGAGATGCGCGCGCTCCACCACCGCCGCCTTCATCCCCAGCTGAGCCGCCCGGATCGCCGCGACATAGCCCCCCGGCCCGCCCCCGACGACGATGATGTCAAAATTGGTATCGGGCATTAGTGATCCTTGGTTTGGGTTACCCTTGGTGCGCTAGTGCGCAACTCCCACCTTTTCCTCGTCGATTATTGACGCATTTGTCTGGGAAAGTTGGTTGCTCTTCTCCGAAAGAATTTTGACTATTTCGGTCTTAATCACCCCAGCCTGACGAGGGCGAACCGACGACAACTTCTGAAGCTCTCTTTCGATGTCCGTCAAATCTCGTTCCAAAACATTCACGCACGCGATCAAACCGTCGCCCTCGCCTTGGAGGTCTGATTCCAGCCGAACACGGTCGGTATTCGTTCCCACGCCGGCAGCCATTCCGTACGAAGACTCCGATCTCGATTCTCTGGGAGTGCCGAACACCTCAATCAGCTTTCTGACCCGGTTTCGGTATAGGTAGGCCATCCAAACCGCGCATAATGCGATCGAGATTGATAAAATCTGAGTACTGACTTCCAAGCTCATTTCAGCCTCTCAAACTTGCGCGAAGCAATGCGCATAACATCAATATAGCGCAATCAAGCCAAAATGCGATTTCAACCGCGTCGACAGATGGCATGCTCCCCAAACGTCGTAACTCCAAGGCGGTGCCGTACCATGAGGCCAAAACGATAACGGCCAGTACCAATAGACCGCTTGTAACCGCGCACCCAACAGCCCTTGCTCCCTTTGGCCGCTCGGAGATCAAGGATCCAGCTTCAGCGATCGTGATGGCCGCCAAGGCGATGCCGAGAAACAATATTTCGGTGAAGAACGGCAGATAGGCCTTAAACTCGAACAGCGAGGTCAGCTGGGATGGGTCTCCAGCGATGCCGAGAACAATCGGCAACGCTGAAATAGCCACCCCGAAAACCCAAGCGATCCAGGCCAAAGGCTCCGCGCCTCCTACAGCAGCATCGTCAGCGGGTCTTCGATCAGCTTCTTGAACGCGGCCATGAACTCGGCCCCGATGGCGCCGTCGACGACCCGGTGATCGACCGAGAGGGTGCAGCTCATCACCGTGGCGATGGCCAGCGCGCCGTCCTTGACCACCGGGCGGGGCTCGCCCGCGCCGACCGCCAGGATCGCGCCTTGGGGCGGGTTGATCACGGCGCAGAAATCCTTGATCCCGAACATGCCGAGATTGGAAATCGAGAAGGTGCCGCCCTGATATTCCTCGGGCATTAGCTTGCCGTCACGGGCGCGCCCGGCCAGATCCTTCATCTCGGCGGCGATCTCCGCCAGGCCCTTGTTCTGAGCACCGCGAATGACCGGGGTGATCAGTCCGCCCTCGATCGCCACCGCGACCGAGATGTCGACCGAGCGATAGATCCGGATCTCCTCCTCGGTCCAGGAGGCATTGGCCGCCGGCACCTGTTTCAGGGCAATGGCCGCCGCCTTGATCACCAGATCGTTCACCGAGACCTTGCCGTCGGAAAGCTTCTCGTTGAGCTGTTTGCGGGTCGCGAGCAGTGCGTCGATCTCGCAATCCACCGTCAGGTAGAAATGCGGCGCGTGTTGCTTGGACTCGGTCAGGCGCCGGGCGATGACCTTGCGCATGGTGGTGTTGGGGATCGCGTCGTAATCCGGCATGCCCGGCACATCCGCGCTCGGGGCGCTCGCGGCAATCGGCGCGGGGGCCGCGACGGGCGCTTGCGACGGCGCGGCTTTGGCTCCGCCACCAGCGATCGCCGCTTCGATATCCGACTTGACGATCCGGCCATTCGGGCCGCTTCCACTAACCGAAGCCAGATCGATGCCCGCTTGTTCGGCCATGCGCCGCGCCAAGGGACTGGCGATGGTGCGGCCACCACTGGATGCGGTTGGGGCTGGAGCAGGCGCCGCGGTTGGCGCGGGCGCTTGGGCCGGAGCGGGCGTCGGAGCGGCACTTGGAGCCGGCGCTGGAGCGGGACTGGGCGGGGCCGTCGCGGCGGCGTCGATATCCCCGGCGCTTTCGCCGTCCTCGAGCATGATGGCGATCGGTGTGTTGACCGCGACATTCTCGGTCCCGGCCTCGATCAGAATCTTGCCGAGCACACCCTCGTCGATGGCCTCGACCTCCATCGTCGCCTTATCGGTTTCGATCTCGGCGATGACGTCACCGGGGGCGATTGCGTCGCCCTCGTTCTTCATCCAGGCGGCGAGCTTGCCCTCGGTCATGGTCGGCGACAGCGCCGGCATCAGGATTTGAATGGTCATGGCTATTCCCCCTAGCCGCGATAGCAGACGGACTTGGCCGCCGCGACGATGGTGTCGACCTGTGGCAAGGCCAGCTTTTCGAGATTGGCCGCGTAGGGCATCGGCACATCCTCGCCGGCGATACGCTTGACCGGCGCGTCGAGATCGTCGAAGGCGTGCTCCATCACCAAGGCCGCGATTTCCGAGCCCATGCCGCAGGTCGGCCAGCCCTCTTCGACCGAGACGATCCGGTTGGTTTTCTTGACCGATTCAACAATGGTCGCGACATCCAGGGGCCGGATCGTCCGCAGGTCGATGACCTCGGCCTCGATCCCCTCGGCGGCCAGCGCCTCGGCGGCCTCCAGCGCCTTGCCCACCATGATCGAGAACGCCGTGATCGTCACATCCGCGCCGGCGCGCACGATCTTGGCCTTGCCGATCGGCACGGTGAAGTCAGGGTCCGTCGGCACCTCGAAGCTTTGGCCGTACAACACCTCGTTTTCCAGCACGATGACCGGGTTCGGATCGCGGATCGCGGCCTTGAGCAGGCCCTTGGCATCCGCCGCCGACCAGGGCGCGACCACCTTGAGGCCCGGACAATGGGCGTACCAGCTGGTGTAATCCTGGGAATGCTGCGCCGCCACCCGCGACGCCGCGCCGTTCGGCCCGCGAAAGACGATCGGACAGCCCATCTGACCGCCGGACATGTACAGGGTCTTGGCGGCGGAGTTGATGATGTGATCCATCGCCTGCATGGCGAAGTTGAAGGTCATGAACTCGACCACCGGCTTCAACGCGCCGAAGGCCGCGCCAACGCCCAGACCGGCGAAACCATGCTCGGTAATCGGGGTGTCGATCACCCGGCTGTCGCCGAATTCCTGAAGCAGGCCCTGGGTCACCTTGTAGGCCCCTTGATACTCCGCGACCTCCTCGCCCATGACATAGACCATCTCGTCGCGGCGCATTTCCTCGGCCATGGCGTCGCGCAAGGCGTCGCGCACCGTCTGGGTCTGGGTGTCGGCGAAAAATTTCTCCTCGTCCACGTCCATCACCGCGACCGCCGGAGCGGCGGGTCGGTCGGGAGCCGCTTCCGCCGCCGGCGCCGGAGCCTCGCTCGGGGTGGCCGCCGCCGGTGCCGCGCCGGCATCGATCGCGCCCGCGTCCTCGCCATCCTCGAGCAGAATCGCGATCGGCGTGTTCACCGCGACATTCTCGGTTCCCTCGGCGATCAGGATGCGGCCTAGCGTCCCCTCGTCCACCGCCTCGACTTCCATCGTGGCCTTATCGGTCTCGATTTCGGCGATGACGTCACCCGGAGCGACCACGTCGCCCTCGGCCTTCATCCATTTGGCCAGTTTGCCCTCGGTCATGGTCGGCGACAAAGCCGGCATCAGTATTTGGATCGACATTCCAATGTCCTCTTGTTCAGCCGGTCTTCACGCGGATGCCGCGGCATCCAATGCTCAACCGGCGACGCTAGCGTGGTTCAGGCGTCCACCAGGATATCCGTGTAGAGCTCCACCGGATCCGGCTCGGGGCTCGACTGGGCGAAATCCGCCGCCTCTGTCACCACGGCGCGCACGTCGCGGTCCATGGCCTTCAAGTCGTCATCGCTCACCCCAGCCTCGGCCAGGCGCGCACGGACGTTATCGATCGGGTCATGCTCTTGTCGCATCCGATTAACCTCGTCCTTGGTCCGGTATTTCGCCGGATCGGACATGGAGTGGCCGCGATACCGATAAGTCTTCATCTCCAGGATGTACGGCCCCTTGCCGGAAGTCGCGTGGGCGAAGGCTTTTTCGCCGGCGGCCTTGACGGCCAGAACGTCCATGCCGTCGACTTCCATCCCCGGGATGCCGTAAGCCTCGCCGCGCTGGGCCAACGAGGTTCCCGCCGCGCCCCGGTTCACCGAGGTTCCCATGGCGTATTTGTTGTTCTCGATCACATAGATGCAGGGCAGCGACCAGAGCGCCGCCATGTTGAAGCTCTCGTAGACCTGGCCCTGATTGGCCGCGCCATCACCGAGATAGGTGAGGCAAACGGCTTTCTCCTTCTTGTATTTGTGGGAGAATGCCAGGCCCGTGCCGATCGGCACCTGGGCGGCGACGATACCATGACCGCCGAAGAAGTTCTTTTCGCGGCTGAACATGTGCATGCTGCCGCCCTTGCCCTTGGAATAGCCGCCGATGCGACCGGTCAGCTCGGCCATCACGCCGCGCGCCTCCATGCCACAAGCCAGCATATGGCCGTGATCGCGATAGCTGGTGACCACCGTCGAGGCTTCGTTGATCGCCGCCTGCATGCCGACGACCACCGCCTCTTGGCCGATATAAAGATGGCAGAAACCACCGATCAGCCCCATGCCGTACATCTGTCCGGCTTTTTCCTCGAAGCGCCTGATCAACAGCATGTCGCGGTAAAATTGTAGAAGCTCGTCCTTGGTCGCCCCGCTGGCTTTCTTCGCGCGAGTCGTCCTGCCGGCCTTTCGAGCCGCCAGGCGTTTGGTCGTGGCACTGGATGCGGATCTCGCCATGGCTTTCTCTTTCCACTTTCCGGAATAGCGATGCCTAGGCCGGAAACGTGTTTTCCGACCCCCACACAATTAGGGGAATTTCAGAGATTTTTCAAGAATTCTAAGTTATTGAAAACACAGACAGTTTCTAATCTTAACCGCATATCGGTTAATTGTCGTTTTCAATATCATCGGCGCCGCCGCGCCGCGCGCCTTGACTGATCAGAACACCAACTGGTCGTCGCCCGAACCACCACCGATGACGATCTCGCCGCGGTCGGCCAGATCCTTGGCGGTGCCGATCATCGCCTGCTGGGCCTCCTCGACCTCCGACAAGCGCACCGGGCCGGCGGCCTGCATGTCCTCGCGCAGCAGCTTGGCGGCGCGCTCCGACATGTTCGAGAAGAACAGATCCTTCAGCTCCTCCGACGCGCCCTTCAGCGCCACCGTCAGCTTGTCCTTGTCGACATTGCGCAGCAGGGTCTGCACGCCCGAGGGATCGACACCCTTC